>JARGOJ010000370.1 GCA_029210225.1 Planctomycetota bacterium | reverse complement strand
CCCCTGGCTTCGGTGGTAGACCATAATCGACTCTGCGGTGCCGTTTCCCCAGGAGAAACCGCGAATCACCTTGGTCCTTCCACGAGTCGGCCCGGAGGGATTCTCAACAAGCTCCGTGAGGTTATCAGGGAAGCTCAGATACCAGTCTCCGCACCACTCCCGGACATTTCCGAGCATGTCGAAATGACCATAAGGCCCCTCATCCTCCTCGACCTGACCGGGAGCTAAGGCCATGACTCCTGGGCCAACCCAGCTCGGGCCACCAAACCACCTCAGCTTATTGGCGTCGAACTTCGGGCCCCAGGGATAAGGATTCTTCGGCAAGCTCGCGGCGCAAACCCACTCCGCCTCTGTCGGCAAGCGCTTGTTCGCCCATTGAGCAAAAGCGTAGGCGTCGTACCAATCGACCCCGACCACCGGCAGACCATCTTCAAGAATTCCCCGAACGCCCCATCCATCCGGGCGATGATTCTTCGCTTTCCCCTTTTGAGCCGGGTGACACCACTTATGACCATCATCTTCGACGGCGCGTAGGAAGCGTTTGTATTGCTTCAAGGTCACTTCATGGCTGTCGAGGGCAAAGCTTGAGAGCTTGACATGCTGAGTTCCCATGTAGAAGTCCGAGCCAGGAACAAGGCGCATTCCCCGAGGTATTGGCGGGCCGTTGATGATCCTTTGAAGGCGCTTTGTCAGGGTCTGAATTTCTTCCTCTAAAGCATCGAACGCGCTGGCGCCCTCGGGGCTTAACACGCTCGCCAGAACGGGGCGCTCGTTACCCAGGCGCTGCTTAAGCTGTAAAACCGAAGGTTGAAGCTGGCTGGCCTCGGCCCGGGTCACCTTGCCTTGGGTTTTCACCCGCATTGTCTTCTGACCGTTGAGCACCTCGCTCCAGCCATAGAGCGCATTCAAGACTCCATTGCGTTTATGGCGCTCAAAGAGCAGCTGAAGCTCTCGGTCCGCCTTGACGATCTCTTCACCAACGAGGGCATGAATGATCTTCTCCTGACCTCGAATCAGCGCCTGCTGGCCCCACCAGTACGACCCGAGTATGCTCAGACCGCAGAAGAAGAAAGTCGCCAGGGCAGCCGCTTTTCTCTGGACTCGACGACGGGACGGCGCGATGAAGAACTGAGTATCCTCAACCCGGATCTCAGAACTTGGTGGATTCATATGCGGCGCAATTTGCCGCACGGTCACTTCCCGAGTCTCCGTCATTTTCAAGATGAGGCGACGAATCTCATCGAGCAGCTCCCGGGGGCTGGCGAAGCGATCATCCCGCTTTTTCTTGAGGCACCGGGCGATCACCCGTGCGACCGATTCGGGCACCCCGGTCACGGGAGGGGCGGGGGTCTCTTGATGGGCGCGAAGCATGGCTGAGACGGTCGGTTCATTGAAGGGGAGCCGGCCCATTAGAAGCTCAAACCAAGTCACACCCAGGGCATAGAGATCGGCCCGTTGATCGACGTTCCCGGTAATCTGCTCCGGGGCAAGATAGGCAATCGAGCCAAGCACCGTTCCCCGCTGAGTCATGCCCCCAGCTTTGAGGTCCTTGGCTAAACCGAAGTCAGCGATTTTCACGCGCAGCGTTCCCGCGTCCTCGGTGAGAATCAGGTTTCCTGGTTTGATATCCCGGTGGACCAAGTCGAGTTCTGCAGCGGCACAGAGACCCGAGCAGGCCTGCTCCATGATTCGCAGAATCTGCAACAACGTAAACTTCCGTCCCCCCTTCAAGCACTCCTTCAGGTCCTCACCCATCACCAACTCCATGGCGTAATAGGGCAGCTGTTGAAAGTCGGGGGCGTTGGGGTCTTCGATGACTCCTGCGGCGAGAACGCTCACGATGTTTGGGTGTTGCAGACGAGCGGCGAGGCGGCTTTCACCGTGGAATCGCTCCCGGAGAGTGGAATCGCCAAACTTCTCTGCTTCGAGCTTCAAGATCTTGATAGCCACGGCACGATCGAGGGAGATCTGCCGCCCGAGATAGACAGCGCCCATCCCACCTTCCCCGAGCATTTCATCGCTGAAGAGCTCGTGATCGGTTCCGCAGAGGACGCGAGGAGCGTCGGGGCCGGGCATATCTGGCCAGCGCATGGAGCCCAGGCGCTTTGTGATGGTTGTCGTTTGGCGAATTCGTTGGCCGGGAAGGCGATCGCTGATTCTCTTCGCGCCGTCCTTTTCCAAGATGGTGTCAGCGTGGGCTTCAACCCCGAGAGGCTTGGGCTTCTTGACTTTTTTGGATGGCGCTTTAACGAGAGGAGCCGTTTCGTCGCTGGGGCCGATGACCGAACTGTCTTCGAAGTCTGGCTCTTTATCGCGTTCGTCCTTTCTTGCCGTTTTGAGGTCTTTCTCAAGGGTCAGCTCTGTGGTCTCGTCAATCTGCTTGACGACCATATCTTCGTTGAGGGCATCCCGAAGCTTTTGTCCGTCAAAATCAGCGGTCTCGTCGGGGAGCAGCTTTTCGAGGATCTTTCCAATCGAGAGCAAGGCACGAACAAGCGCTTCTGCGTGGGGGTAGCGATCTTCCGGGCGCTTTTGGAGGCAGCGTTCAATCACGGCGACCAAGGCCGGGTGATGATTGTCCCGGGGCACAACGACGGGAGCCAGGACATGACCGGCGAGGATCTCAGCGAGGGTGCCCTGAAAAGGCGTCTCCCCGGTGAGTAACTCGTAGAGGACCACTCCGAGAGAATAGATATCGGAGCGGACATTTCCCAGGACTCCATCCATCTGCTCTGGAGCCATGTAATGAGGTGAACCAAGCTCCAAAATTTTGGACCGTTGATCCCAAGTTCCCGAGGCGATCCCAAAGTCGGAGATTTTGACTCGGTGCCGCGCCAAGCGTATGCCCAATCCTGCGGAGAGGAGCACGGAGTGGGTGACGGGGGTCATGAGCAGGTTGCTGGGTTTCAAGTCGCGGTGGACGATGCCTGTGTTGTGGGCGACCGCGAGGGCCGAGGCGGTTTGCAGCGCGATCCCGACGATCTCAGCGTTACTCAGAGGCTCCTTGGCTTGTTGTCGTGAGTGCTTAAAGGAGGCGAGGTCGACGCCTTCCACCAGCTCAAAGGCGATGTATTGTTTTTCGCCCTCGCGACCGGCGCCGTAGACGGCGACGATGTTGTCGTGGCGGAGGCTTCCCGCGAGGCGCGCTTCATTGTCGAATTGAGCAAGAAAGTTCGAGTCGTCGCACAACTCGCTGGTGAGGACCTTAAGCGCCACAGAGCGTCCAACGCTCACTTGTCGGGCGCGGTAGACGGTGCCCATACCACCGCTGCCAAGACGATCGCCTAGATCGACTTCAAAATCACCCCACTGCTGTATCACCATGTGTTTGTTCCCGACACGACGAACTCAACACTCCCTAGACGGTCTCGGCGTCATAATACTTCAAATATCGATCTAAGACTTTTAACGACGCCACGAACGGGTATCATGCGCGACTTGTATCAATCTATAAAGATGGTCTTTCCTCACCAGGATATTGGATCTTTGATAGAGAGCAAATCATAGCTCTTTTCTGGCGGGGCGGATGAATTCCAGGACAGTTTCATGATTCGTATTTTTGCTGGTCTCTCCATGTGGGCCATGCTCTTTCTCATTGCGACGATCACCCTAGGCTTCATGGTCAAGGGCGGTGAGGAAACCTGGTGGCACATTCAAGTCGCCCTGGGAACCGCAGTGGGGATAACTTTGCTTCATAGCATTGTCTTCGTCCACTTGCTCGGCACAGGGCTCGGAGTCAAGCGCGCCACCTTTGAGCACAAGATCCCAGATGAGCCCATTGTTCAGGCCCTTTGGAAGTTAAAAATGCGCGCCTATCCCCCTGCATTCTTTTGCATGGCGCTCACGATCATGGTCGCTGTCGGTGGTGGAGCCGTGCAGCAAGACAAGCTCGACCCCTTCATCCATCAGCTTATGGCGTTCGCGCTCTTGGCCGTCAACCTGATAACTATTCCCATCGAATTCAAGGTCATCAACGAAAACACGGCGCTTATGCGAGATGTTGAAGCCCAAATCGAAGGTCACCCAGCAAAGGTCAGCGCGAGTTCGAATACGCAGCCGGCGAAGAGGAACGAAGCATGAGCTTTATCAGTGAACGCGCAAGTCAAATCAAACCGTCCGCCACCCTTAGCCTGACCGCGAAAGCGCAAGTTCTCAAGGATCAGGGCCGCCCAGTGATCAGCTTTGCCGCAGGTGAGCCCGACTTTGACAGCCCCGATGTCGTCAAAAATGCCGGTCGGGCAGCTATCGACGCTGGCCACACGAAGTACGCCCCGGTCGCTGGTTACCCAGAGCTCCGAAACGCCGTCGTCGCCGACTTCGAAAACGCCAGCGGCGTGAAACGCTCCCCCGATGAAGTCATCGTTAGCTGCGGCGCCAAACACGTTCTCTACAACCTCATTCAAGCCACAGTCAACCCCGGGGATAAGGTCGTCTACGCCTCTCCCTACTGGGTCAGCTATCCCTCCATGGTCGAGCTCGCCGGTGGCGAATCGGTTGTGATTGAGACCCAGTCTAAGGATCACTTCCGCTTGGATCCCAAGGTTCTAGACAAGACCTTGGAAGAGACCGGAGCGAAAGTTGTCATTATCAACTCTCCGCAAAATCCAACAGGGGTCGTTTACTCACCGGACGATATCGATGCCATCGTCGCGACCTGTGCCCGGCGCAAGGTCCTCTTGATCTCCGACGAAATTTACGGCCGACTGATTTATTGTGAAACACCGCACCGCAGCGCGATGGCCATGGACAGCCCCGAGGTTCGCGAACATGTCATCGTGGTCAATGGCCGGTTGGCGTATTGGCTATGCCCTGGGTCCAAAGGACATCATTGACGCAGCCAAAAAGATTCAGAGTCACTCCACTTCTGGAGCGACGTCGATTGCTCAGTATGCCGCTCTCGGCGGACTGACAGCGGGCCCTTCCTGTGTCGATTACATGGTGACCGCGTTCAGAGAGCGCCTGATCGTCCTCATGGAAGGACTCCAAGCCATTCCTCATGTCCACCTCGCGAAGCCAGAGGGCGCCTTTTACGCTTTCCCAGAGGTCAGCCATTATTGTCGGGGAAAATTGGGTGACAGTGTGATCCAATCAGATTTCGATTTGGCCGATGCGCTCTTGGAGAAAGCAAACGTCGCCATGGTGCCCGGGACTCCGTTCGGTGCTCCAGGACACCTTCGCTTATCCTTCGCCCTCGGCCTCGAAGATATTCGCGAAGGCATTAAGCGCATGGCTGAAGTTCTCGCGACCTGGAGTGAAGCATGAATCAGCCAGTCCAAAGTCAAACAGAGACCGCGAAGCCGATGATGCGTCGTAACCGACGGGTTCCCCAGGCCGACCTCTTTGAACGTTTTCTTTGGCTGATGATTACTCTTGTCGCGATCACACTGATCTCACTCTCGGCCTGGCTCACCCCCGATAAAAATGGACATGGCACCCATACACAGCTCGGTCTGCCCCCCTGCGGCTTGGTCGAGGTCTACGACATGCCCTGTCCCTCCTGCGGATTTACGACAACTTTTACCCTGGCGGCCCATTTTCGATTTATTGATGCCATCGTCAATCAACCCTTTGGCTTCCTTATTTTCATAGGCACCGTGCTCTCCATTCCCGTGGGATATAAGGTCGTCGTCAAAAAGTATTCTGTGCTCGTTCACACCCATCGATGGCCATGGCGGACTATCATTATCCTCACCATTGTCGGTTGGCTCGTTGGCTGGGCCTATAAGTGGTCGATGTGGCCTAGCGCTTAGCCGTTCTTAAATCCCTGTGATCTGACAGTCCATTAGTTCGCAAGCATCGTTGGTCGTCAGTCATTTAGCCCGCTAAACTCCTGTCCTTCCGTCTTGCTGACGAACAAATATCCTAGCCAGAAACCCTATCGATTTAAGAACGACAAAGCACTAGCGCTTAGCCATAAAACGAGCAATCTATGATTGAAATTGAGAATCTCAGTAAGAACTACGGCTCTATCCAAGCCCTCAAAAATCTCAATCTCTCCATCGATGACGGTGATATTTTCGGCTTTATCGGCCCAAACGGCGCCGGCAAATCAACGACCTTCAAGATCCTCGCCACTCTCCTCGTCCCCAGCCAGGGACACGCCATTATTGACGGTTACTCCGTCGCGTCCCAAGCCGGAGAAGTTCGCAAGCGCATCGGCTATATGCCCGATGTTTTCGGCGCTTACGAAGATATGACCGTCAACGAGTACCTGTCTTTCTTCGCCGCCTTGTACGATGTCCCAGCCTCCCAACGAAAAGCAACCCTTGACGGCGTCCTCGATTTAACCGACCTCCAATCAAAGAAATCCGCCGATTGCCAGTCCTTAAGCCGAGGCATGCAGCAGCGCCTCGGCCTCGCTCGTGTCCTCCTCCACGACCCCAAGGTGCTTCTGCTCGACGAACCCGCAAGCGGTTTGGATCCTCGCGCTCGCATTGAAATCCGTGAGCTTCTCAAAGAGCTAAAATTGATGGGGAAGACCATTCTCATCAGCTCACATATCCTCAGTGAGCTAGCCGAAATCTCAACAAAGATTGGCGTGATTGAGCGGGGCCAACTGCTCTTTTCGGGAACCATGCCCGAATTGCTCAGCAAGGTGCAACACAAGCGCGTCCTCCATGTGAAAGTCAAAGAGAAAGCTCCCGAAGCCCTAGCGCTGTTGCGGGGCCTGGATTACATTGAAAACGTTGACATGACAGGGACTGACTTAGAGCTCACTTTCAAGAGTCAGCGCAAAGACTCCAGCGACGTCATTCAATGCCTCACTGACAAGAAGTTTCGCTTACTCGAAGTTCGCGAGCCCGAGCTAAACCTTGAAAGCTGCTTCATGCTTCTCACGAAGGGGCAGGTCGGATGAAGGCCGTATTCATGAAGGACCTGGGAGGGCTGGTTCGACGCCCTCTGGTTCTAGTGTTTCTAACCCTCATGCTCGTCGGTTTAACGACACTGATCACGGCCTACTGGCCTATCAGCGAGGCCCTCACCCCAGATGAAATCTCTCAAAGAGGTCAGCGGGTCTGGCAATACAGCACCCTCATCGAATTAGCCTTTATTGCCCTGTTATCTCCTGCGATTTCTGCACCGGCGCTATCGTCGGAGCGCCGAAGCGGCACCTTCACCCTGGTCATGCTATCTGGGATTCATCCCCTCGCCTTAGCCACAGCCAAGCTTGGAGCGCGCTTTCTCATCATCGCCCTGGCAGTCCTATTGCCCTTCCCGATTCTGCTAACCGCCGCCACTTTAGGGGGCACGGACATCACCACAGCCTTCCAAACAATGATGGTGCTGCTCACCCTGGGGCTCTTTGCCAGCTCTTTAGGGGTCTTTTTCTCGGCCCTTTTCGACCAAGACCATCGCTCAATTTTTGCCAGTTATTTGACCCTTAGCATTCCCATGAGTTTGCCCTTATTACTGCCTGCGTTTGGAGTCACACAGAGCGCGCTGCAGACGAGTCGCTTTAGTCTTTGGGAAGCCTTTGTATCGCCCTATAGCAATTTACTCTATGTATCCAATCCGGCGTCCTTCCAAGCTCGCGAGGTCTACGCGCAATACTTTTGGGTTCAGCCCTTGCTCTATATTGTCGCAACCGGATTCTTAGCGCTGCTTAGCTGGCCCCTCATCTCTCGGTCATTGCGGCGCAATCAAGAGTCGAAGAACTTGGGACGGTCCATCTTCGCCAATATCTTGGAGAAGCTGCTAAATCTGGGGCAATGGCGTCAAAAGTTAAGCAAAAACCCAATATACTGGAGAGAGACCTCGCTCCAAACGATGCTTCGCTTTCGCAATAGCCATCGCTTCAATTTTTATGCACTGCTCGCGACCCTCGCGTTGATTGCCCTCAATGCTTTTCCCAATACGGCAAAGATCCTCGAACAGATCGTCACGCCGATCAATTTTGCTCCCACACCCCAATTGAAAGTACACTCAACGATTATTGCCGTACTCCTCGGCGTCATCAGTTTGGCGACGACGGTCACGGCCACAGTTTCAATTGGCAGAGAGCGAGAAAGCGGGCTGATGCAGCAATTGGCCATAACGCCGCTACGCTTCAATACATTTTTTGTGGGAAA
>JARGOJ010000369.1 GCA_029210225.1 Planctomycetota bacterium | reverse complement strand
TTCTTGGGAAGCGCGCTCGGCCCTACCGCGATCAGCGCTGCAGATAGGTATCAATCCTCCGTCCTTGTCGATAAGCTGCCCGAGATTACTCTCCCTGACCTCAACAAAACTCCTCCCTCGTCGAACGACAACGCCACTGCGGGTTTTGGGTCGAACACAGGAAACTCTGACTTCTCCGTCGGGAACAAGAAAACAGTGACCCTTGGCTCAGGTTTTAACGATCCGGAAAAACCTGCACAACTTGTCGCTAAAGATCTCAATCTCAAAGGCACCGTCCGAGTTGAAGGACACGTAGAAATCTACGTTGACTCCATTGGTATGGGATCCCAATCAAAACTAGAGATCGCCCCTGGGGGCTCCGTCAAAATGTATATCACCGGGGGAGCCAAACTGAACGGTGGGGGCCTTATCAATGAAGGACAAGTTCCGGCAAACTTCCAAGTGTTCTCTAATTCAACCCAAGAAATCAGAGTCAACGGGGGGCTAAATATGTATGGCGTCCTTTACGCTCCCAACGCAACCGTGACTGCGCTTGGAAACGCTGAAATCTTTGGTGGAATCGCCGCCGATAGCCTCAAATTTAACGGTAGCTTGCAATTTCACTTCGACCTCGACCTTGGCAGCAAGATCGCCGTCGAATCCCAAACCAACAGTGATTTAGACTTGACCGCAAGCCACGAGATCACCGGAGATCCAACCGAGGGCAACTAAAAACATGGGGAGCGATCCCCGCTAAATTCTCTTCACCTTCAGGGTTGCCCAAAGCAACGCAGAGCTTTCCTTGGTTCTGTTTTCTTTGGTCAACCCTGAGACCTTTTCAATCGTTCTCTTTCTTAGGCGCCTTTTTGGCGTCTTTTTTTAGATCTTTAGGCCGGATCGCCGCGATTTTCTCTTTGCTCGCGATGTAGACCACGTTGCCTTGGAGCATGAAGTCTAATCCAAGAGGCTCAAAGACCTTGTCGAGGATGCTCCGGAGCGGGCGCTGATAGACATCGAAGGTCACCAGCTTCTCTAGGTCTTCCTTTGGCCCATCGAAGAAGTATTTCAACGGAGTCGCCCGGCGGAAGTAAGTCAGGACGCTGCTAAATTTTTTCTTTGTGCAGCGCAGGGTATGCTTCGAAG
Organism: Planctomycetota bacterium; assembly: GCA_029210225.1. Classification (GTDB taxonomy): domain Bacteria; phylum Planctomycetota; class J058; order J058; family JARGOJ01; genus JARGOJ01. The sequence continues at coordinate 6,957 of JARGOJ010000369.1, read as the reverse complement.
TATCCATGACTTTAAGAGCCTCAGACGCTGACAGAATGCGAATTTTCTTCTTCTTGATCCCAAGCTTCTTACGCAAGCGATTGATCGAAGACCGCGTCCCAACCACAACCCCCTGTTTCGTAATGAAGAAGTCGAGTTTCGCGTGCTTTGTCACATCCATTAAGCATCGATAGGCTGTGTGATCGCTCTTATAACGAAGCGACACCCGGCGCTTCTTGAGGTCTTTCATCGCGCTCTTATCAACTTTGAAGGCGACCCCCGTAGCGCTCGCCAGGGCATTAATAATGGTCGGGATATTGGCGCGAGCAAAGTCGAAGTGAACCTGAGTGTCCTCTAGAGTCTCTTTTAACTGGCGCCGCGCCGTTTCGTCGGCGCTCTCCGCCTCTTCCGCTTTCGCTTCCTCAGCCTTCGCCGCCGCGACCGCTTTCTTCGCTTCAGCGTCGTCGGGGCGTTGCTCAAGGATCTTTTTGTAACAATCAAGGGCTTCTTCGCTGAGACCTTGCGCTTTGCTCCAACGCGCCAAGCCACGCCAAGCCTCGGCATCCCCCTCGCGAATTTTACTGGCGCGAGCCTGAAACTCCTCCGCCGTCGACAAGGCCTTGCGCCGCTCCTTTATGAGCGCCTTTTCAATGGTGACTTTGCCCTTACTCGTCTTTAGGACGATGCGTGCGGGGCTCTCAATGATGATCTGCCCGCGATACTCCGTGCCATCTTTGAGGCGAATCAACTCGTCGGCGAAGCCAGATAGACAAAGCATGAGAAGGAAGGGAAGCAGGATTAGCACTCGACGAAGCATGGCACTCTCTTTCTTATATCGACTGAGGCTTACAACGTAACAGAGCCTTGCGAAGTTCCATGCCAAGTTTTCGTAAGCCTTGTGAGAAAACCGTAAGCCCCGCCTCTTCATTGGCTTCTTCGTGTTACCAATTAAAAAAGAAGCAGTTTGCAACGGAACCCGAAACGCCATCTTGCGTTTTCTAAATCAGTCAGACAAAAGCTCAATACACAGGGAGTCAGCTATGGATTGCGGATGCGAAGGTCAAAGTCAATTCGGTCATTTCGATCGACGCCATTTTCTCGGAATGACTGCAGGAGCGGCCTCCCTCTCATTTCTCCCCACACTCCCCGCGTGGGCTCAAGATAAAACAACCACCTCTGGGAAAAAAGCCAAGCACGTCATCGTCCTCTTTATGGCCGGTGGCGCGAGTCAAATTGACACCTTCGATCCCAAACCCGGCCGCCCCACCGCTGGTAAGTTCAAAGCGATTGACACCGCCATCAAAGGCGTCAAGTTCTCCGAGCACCTCCCCCAAATGGCCCAAATGGCCGGCGAAGTCTCAGTCATTCGCTCCATGAGCACCAAAGAGGGAAACCACCGCCGCGCCAGCTACCTCATGCGAACCGGTCACTCTCCTCAGGGCCCCGTCAAACACCCAGGCTTCGGCGCTCTCGTCTCACGGTATAAGGGAAAGAATGGCTTCGATCTCCCCAATTACGTCTCCATTAATAATCCCTCCGTCGGCGGCGGTTTCCTCGGAATTGAATACTCCCCTTTCGTCGTCAACGATCCTCTAAAACCTGTCGCTAACCTCGACCGCCCAGGAACTATCGATCGAAAACGCTTCAAACGCCGCTGGAAGCTCCTCAAAAAAGCCGAAGAGCGCTTCGCTGAAGGTCGCCGCGCCGATATGGTTGAAAGCCACCGCAAGGTCTACGAGCAAGCCGAGAGCTTCATGCACTCCAAGCTCGCCAAGGCCTTCGACTGCAAGTTAGAGCCCGCGAAAAATCGCCAGGCCTACGGCATGAACAAGTTCGGCCAGGGAGTGCTCATGGCCAGACGCCTCATTGAAGTCGGCGTCCCCTTTGTAGAAGTCACCCTCGGCGGCTGGGACACCCACCGCGATAACTGGAACCGCGTCAAACAACTCAGCTCCCAACTCGACCCAGCATTTGCCCAGCTTCTCCGCGACCTCAAGAAGAAGAAACTCCTCGAAGAGACCGTCGTTGTTTGGATGGGCGACTTTGGCCGCACTCCACGGATTAACGGCAACGGCGGACGAGATCACTACCCACGGGCTTGGACCTCGGTTGTCGCAGGTGGAGGATTCGGACGCGGCGTCCTGCTCGGAAACTCGGGCAAGGACGGAAATCAAGCGCAAGGCCGAGTCGTCAAAGCCGCTGACCTTTACAAGACCTTCGCTCACCTACTCGGATTGAAAGCCGGGGAAGAGAACATTTCCCGCTCAGGCCGCCCAATCTCTGTCGTCGACAAAGAAGGCAAGCTCATCAAAGAGATCTTGTAATCAGAGAATTCAACGTTCCGGGGGGCCAGGATCATAGCTGTCGTCCCGGAACGCACTATCCTCATGGAAGCCGTCTTCATAGGGGCCATCCACTCCTGGAACATAGTTCGCTTCCCAAATCGCTTCCTCAAGCTCATCCTCTGCGGTGAGCTTTTTCTTTAGCCTCCACGACTTCCAGACATGACGCATGAACGCCACGATCGCGAGTAATGCCAGAACCTGAAAAAGCGTGACGGTGCGAAACAAGTATTCGAAATAGGATGATTGATTGCGAAGTTCATAGCGCCACTCAAACTCGGGGTCCTTGATCCACATGACCCGGAAAAAAGCAGACTCTAGCTTGATGCCTTTCCCAAGCTCCGCAGTGAAATCAGGGATGCCCTTCTTCCGCTCCTTCATCTTCTCTTCAGTCCATAGCACATAGCTGAGGCTCTGCAAGTAAGCCCTGTGAACTTCGGCCGCGTGGGGCGGGAAGTTCTCTTCGAGGGAGGAGAATGGTGGCATCCCGTCAGTTTTGGCGAGCAAGGCGAGATCGAGTTCTTGGACTCTCTCCAAGCGTTGACCGCTCGCCCACATGGCGAGGCCTTCGTTGAGCCAACGAGGCACTGATTTTTCGCGTCCTCTGTCTAACTGACCAATGAGGATATGAGCAATCTCATGCCTGAGGGTCATCGCAAAGTTGTCGACGGTGAGGGGACGGGTCGCGTGAGAGCGGATGATGATCGCTCGTTGCCCAGGAAAGGCGACCGCCAAGGCCCAACCTGGGGGCTTTCTACCGGCATAGATTTCAAATTGTCGGTTAAATATGGCGTCTGAAGGAGTCAGGAAGACCCGAATGAGACGCCCGGAATACTTGATCCCAAGGCGCTCCGACACCTTATCGAGGGATTTGTTACAGAGGTCGAGGGAGTTCTGAATGCTCTCCGGGGTCGAATCGAGATAGAAGACTTCGAAGGCTCCCCCTTTTTGCGTTTTGAAGTCGAGCGGCTGCGCATGAACTGAGCTGGAGAGAAAGCACAGGAGGAGGAATACGCTGGCGGAGATTAGCAGTTGTTTTGTCAGACGGCTCATGTTTTGACGCCTATATCCTCGTTTTTGCGACGCGCTTCAGTAATGGCGCTCTCCGCAGCGCGGAGCAGCTCCACGTGGTTGAAGTCTTTGTTCAATTGTACGACCCCGAGGCTCGCTGTCACAGAGAGGCTATGGGATCCGGCTCGAAACACATGATCACTGAGCACACTATTGAGACGACGAGCCACGTCCAAGGCTCCGTTAATATTCTGCTCAGGCAAAATAATGGCGAACTCATCGCCACCAATGCGGCCCAAGACATCCACTTCTCGAAGTAGAGTCGCGAGCAAACGGGACACTTGGACCAGGACTGCATCTCCCGCGGAGTGGCCATAGTTTCCGTTGATCCAGCCAAAGGAGCGGAAGTTGAGGACGATGAGGGAGAGCTCGCAGCGATATCGACGGGAGCGGTGCACCTCAACCTCTAGCATCTCCATAAAGCTTCGGTGATTTCGTAAAGCGGTCAGAGGATCGAGAGGGGCAGAGGCTTTCAGTTGTTTGATTTTTTTCGCGTTTGAGAGTGACAGCGCCATGAAATTCGCGACGTGATTGATCGCCTCGCGGTCGGCTCTATCAAAGGGACGCCCGTCAAAGCGATCCGCGAGGTTGAGAATGCCTAAGACTTCGTCACCAAAGAGAATAGGGGTCACCAGGCATGAGGCAGTGCCGTAGTGGTCGCGATTGGGGAAGCTCACGGTCAGTCGATTGGGCCCCTCCTGATAGTTCCCGACATCTCCAACGATAAGGGTTTGCCGCGTCCTTATGGATAGTGCCATGAGAGAGGAGTTTGATTTGTTGAGGTCGATCATCGGGTCGATAGAGCGGTTGTGATTGGAGTCTTTGAGGACCAGGGCTTTTCGATCGTCGTCGTAGAGATAGACAGATATATAGCGGGCTCGAAGGATGTACGGAATTTTTTGTACGGTCGTGGCGAGAATACGGTCGCTATCAAGGGCAGCCAAGTCTTCCAAGAGCCCAAGGATTAAGTGCAGACGTTCGTTTTCCTCGGTGAGCCGTTTTTGCCTGTCAACGCTGAAGCGGGTTTGCTCCGACGATTGACCAAGTTCCTCCTCAAGGCTCTTCATGCGCTCACGGAGGATGACATTGAGTTGTTCGGAGGCGGACAGGGACGCTCGCGTTTGCTGGAGTTCTTCCCAGATCTCCAGCTTCTTAGATCGTTTCGTAACCAGCTCGTCCATTATGCTCCAACACTTGTGACTGCACTTCTTTTATTGAATTAAATGGAATCAAGAGGCAGGCGCGCTCGCGAGGTTTAGCAGAGTCAGTCCTTCAAATCTTAACAAGCTTCGGGAGTCTTCGATTGGAGTGGCACTGATTAGGTCGAGAAAAACTTGGCTGACACGGGCCTCTAACGCCCTCAATGGAAGTGAGCGATTCTTAGCGGTTTCATTGCCTGCCACGGGTTAACTCTCTATCTGGTTTCCCAGTTTTTTCGTTCACTTTAAAGTCTTGAAGGGAATGGTAAATAATCCCTGTTTCATTGGAGTAGAAGTATCGATCTCCATTGACACCGAGAATCTTGGGTGAGGCTTTGACCCAGTATTTAGGCACATTAGCTTTGTCGGTAAAGGCAACAACTTCAAACTGGTATTTATTATCGACTTCCGGGCCAAGAGCATCATTGACGTAGTTGGCTGCTAATAAGTCTGCGAGCGAGCCATATCGCCCATTTCCTTCTCGTTCAAAAAAGATGCTTTGCCCCGCATGAACGACGTTGACTTTTGCATAGGCCGACGTTTCCCCATGTTCGTGTTTCACTTCTAATCCGGGAAGCACAACGAACATCACGACTCCGACAATCGGGATTGCCAGGAGGAATAAGATTCCAAAAACAAGCACGATGCTCATCGGACCGCTTTGCGAGTTCCCGTCTGCTTCCTCCGAGCCGTCGTTGTGATCTTTAATTAAAGTCATGGCGTAGCCCATTGGGTCTAAATGAATGAAGCGTTCGATGGGAAATCCTCTTGTCGAAACTGGATCACGCTTGTTGCTATCGCCCGAATTCAGTCAATGTTTTATTCGGTTTCCCAGTAATTGCATTCATTGTTTTCATTTTGGACGGAAAAGAGGAACCAATGCGGCTTCGGGTTTTCCAGTCCTAGGGTTTACTCGAAAATCCCGATCAGAAGACATTATGACGCCGCTTGAGTCAACGAAGAAGTAGCGATCTCCCGTCTCTCCTGGAATAGCGGGAGATGCCTTGGCCCAAAATTGACTCTGTCCAGCTTCGTCGTCGTAGGCTTTGAGTTGAAACCGATAGCCTAGTTTGAACCCGGGTTTATAAGTCTCATCGAGGTATTTGGCCGCTAAGAGGTCGTTCATGGTGCCGTAGCGGCCCTTCCCACTTCTCTCAGCATAGAGGAGTTCGGACGCGCAAAAGGTTCTCAAAGTCCCAACTGCTGCCGCTTCATTGCCGTTTCCGCGGTTTATCAAGAGACTCGGGTTGAGAATCTCTAAGAACACGACTAGAGAGACTGAAACGACACAGAGGCCCACAACAAGAGTGATAGCAATGAGGATCTTGGACCCACGTCGTTCCTGAGGCCTCTTTTCAGTGTTGTTATGCTCTTCAGTAGAAGCCATCAAGCTATCCACCTCTCATTTCCAAGAATCCAACAAACAAAAAATGACGAAGTACTATTGGCCAATTCTAGATAGCTTCCTATTCGGCTTCCCAGTTCTCCTGTTCACGGTAAAGTCCTGGTTCGAGTAATACTGGAGGCCGTCTGAATCAAGAAAGAAGTAGCGATCTCCCGTATCTCCTGGAGCACCTGGGTATGCTTTGGCCCAATAGGAGCTGGCGCCCGTGGCGTCGGTGAAGGTCTCAACTTCAAATCGATAACCTTGCTTCTTTCCAGTGCCAAGGCGACCGTCAACATACTTGGCTTGAGACAGTTCATTGAGGGAGCCGTAGCGACCATTTCCTTCCCGTTCGAAGTAGATCGCTTGAGAAACGCTAATTGTCCTCAGTGATCCAATAGCAGACGCTTCATTTCCGTGCTTCCTTGCTTCCAGCAGGTTTGGAATGGCAATCGCGGCGACGACGGCAACAATGGGAACCCCAAGAACACACATTCCTCCAAAAACGAGGCCAACAATGAGCATCGTGCTCATTCCAGATTTTCGTGGCGCCGCCTGACGGTCGTCATAGTAATCGTCGTCAGAGTCTTTAGCGGAATCTTGCTTCGTCATCTTCGTTCTCCAGATTGTTCAATCAAGCTATTTTATGGGCTCCCAAGGCGCTTGAGCGGAACCTTAGGCTTGCAGACCAATTTATCGATCTGAAAGTCTTTGAGCGAATAATAAATGATACCCGACTGATTCATAAAGAAGTATCGCGTGCCACTTTTACCTGGAATTGTCGGACTCGCTTTCACCCAATAGGATGCCTTTGGGTCCTGTCCGAGGCCCACTTCAAATTGGTATTCTTGCTTGATGCCTGAGGCAAGCGCCGAATCGATGAAGTTTTGCGTTCCCAAGTCCTTCAAGGAGCCGTATTCTCTCTTCGGATTTTTCTCTAGATAGAGAGTTTGAGAAGTGTTGAGGGTTCTCAAGCTTCCCA
>JARGOJ010000368.1 GCA_029210225.1 Planctomycetota bacterium | reverse complement strand
ATTGCGACTTTTTTCGACCTGGTAGCTAGCTGGGCAACGATACTCGGCATGAATGAGCGAATCTTTCGACTCTTTGTCCAGCAATACCTTGTTTTCAGGTCTCGCATGGGGGAAGACGACGGTCGTCTTCTCAATCAGGTCACCAACGTCTTTCGCTAGACCTTGAAAGGTCTTGTAGTCGAGAGCGAGGAGCGTGACCACTTGCATGCTTATTCCAGTGGCGACTCCAAAAGATAGAGAGAAACGCTTTCCGCCTTTCGCATCTTCCGTCAGTTCTCCCTGAATCGCAACAGGAAAGCCCTCTGCTGTTGATTGAACGCCCCTCGCGAAAGCCTTCAGGGTTTTCCTATCTTTATTGAGATTCGCGACCGCTCGGGCCAAGTGTTTCTGAAGCGACTTTGAGTCTTTGAACGTCACTGGATTGAAGACTTTTAGGAGTGCTTTTCCCTTGAACTTCGTCGGTATGAAGTCACGAGAGCTCGATTTTTCCCCCGCTTTAACGAGAGACCAAGACTCAGAAGCCGGCAGCTTCAATCGCTTGATAATGATCGTCTTTTCTGGCTCCGCTGAAGCACATAAGCTTAGAGAGAGGATCAACGCGAACGGCAGGAACCCTTTGAGAAGTCTTGACATCAATAGTCTCCAATAGCGTCATGCAAAAAAGTGAGCGCTTTGGACTTATCATAAAACGAGAGAGTCCCGGAAATCAAAAGGTTCGTGCTAAGAATGCGTATTCACATACAGGCTCACTGTGAAATAGACACCCTCAAGCTCACCTCACAGTCATTTCATAGGGCGCAGACATCACTCCGTCTTCTGGGTTATAGTAGGGATAGGCGCGCCCCACTCCGCTCTGAAAACGTCCACTCCAGGTCATTTTGAGCGGCAATTTAATTTGAAACTTTGAAGCTGGCAATAGCTCGTGGAGATAAATCACAAGCGTCGATCCCACCGCCTCAAAGTGCGCGATCTTTTTTTGCATCACAGCTTTCTCAAGCACCTTCCGGTCAACCAACTCCACTCCTCCCGGCAAAGGAAGCTCAATCATTGGAGACTGGATCGCCGCTTTGCCCCGATGTTTCAATTCAATTGTCAACTGCGTCGACTTCCCCCTTTCTACAGCACTGCTGGAGAGAGAGGTTCTGAGCTGAAGGGCTCCGGTTCCTGAGGTCAATGGCACTTTGGAGAGACTTAGAGAGCAATGGATTCATATTGAAAAACGGGGCCGTCGTAACAAGCTCCATAAAACAACTCACTGTCAGAGCGTTTCACAGGGCAGGTGTAACAGATGCCAAAGCCGCATCCCATCATCTCTTCGAGGGACACTTCAACGGCGGGAATGGCCTCGGATACATAATCTGCAACGGCGCGCATCATAGGCGTTGGACCGCAAATACAGCAGCGGTCATATTCACTGAGGATTCTCTCGGGGAGACCTTTGTCAGTCATATAACCGTGCTCGTCTTCGACCACCACCTGATAGGGCACACCGAGCCTATCGAGCAAGGACGAAGCGATCTCATGGCGAAAACGAACACCATAAAGAATCTCGACACTTTGCTTTTGCGCGGCGAGGCTTTTGGCCAGATAGTAAATGCCACCGAGGCCCGTTCCTCCTGCCACGATAAGCGTCTTCGATTCGCTGTTGGGGCGGCTTGGGAAACCTTGGCCTAAGGGACCTAAGATTGAAACAGTGCCTCCGGTCCTTAGTCGAGACATATGGGTCGTGCCCGGACCAATAACTTTGTAGACAAGGTCGATTTCTGAGCCTCTCTGATCCATGACACTAAAGGGGCGTCGCAGAAAGGGCGCGTTTTCATTGGCATCTCTACAGCGGACTTGAACAAATTGACCGGGGGAAACATTCGGCAATTCAGCACATTCCAGCGTGAGAACAAAGAAGCTCGATGAGACCTGCTCGTTTTTTAAAACCGCCGCGTCTAACTCAAGCATCGCTCTTGGTCCTATCCATTTTTACGACTCCGCCAATGACGACCTTTTCAACCAAGCCTTGCATCGTTTTATTGAAGAATGGCGAATTGACGCTCTTTGAGCAGAAGAATTCTTTGGATGCTGTGGTCGTTTCTGCGGGATTGAACATCAGAAACTCAGCGGTGTTTCCCTTTTTAATCTCAACGCTTGGGAGCTTGAGAAGCCGGCGTGGGGCTCCGGAGAAGCAGCGCACGAGAGTGTCCCATCGCAGTTTATCTTTAGAGATAAAGCGATCATAAAGAGAGGCCAAGGCTGTTTCTAACCCCGTAATCCCAAACGGCGCGCTACAGAAATCGAGCTTTTTCTCAAAGCTTGTGTGGGGCGCGTGATCGGTTGCAATACAGTCGAAGACTCCTTCGTTCAGCGCTTCGAGAAGCTTTTCGTTGTCCTCAACGGATCGCAGGGGAGGATTCATTTTATAGTGTGTATTGTAGTCGAGAATATCGTCTTCGTTGAAGATTAAGTGGTGAGGAGTAACCTCCGCAGTGACTTGGACTCCTTCATTTTTAAATCGCTTAATGATCTCCACACCGCCGGCGCTTGAGACGTGCTGAATATGCACCCGAGCCCCGGTTAGCTTGGCTAGGCGGAGGTCGCGCTCCATGCAAATTTCTTCGCTGGCCGTGGGGATTCCCGGTAATCCAAGGCGATAAGATGCGGCGCCTTCATTCATTGCGCCTTCATTGAAGAGCTCTTTGATATCGCAATGCATGCCAAGAATGAGGTCAAAGTTGCGTGCGTATTCCATCGCTCTGCGAAGGACCAAGGGGTCATGAACGGGGTCGCCGTCGTCAGTGATCATTATGGCGCCACCGGCGACCATGTCGCCAATCTCGGCGAGGGCGTGCCCAGCGCGTCCTTTGGTAATGCACCCCGTTGTATGGACTGTGACCGCAGCCTTCTCCCGGGCGATGTTGAGAACGTAACGGACCATACCGCCGTTGTCGATGGGAGGAGTGGTGTTGGGCATGGCGAGTATGCCGGTGACGCCACCGTTCAGCGCTGCTTGAGCGCCGGTTTCTATGGTCTCTTTGTCTTCCCGTCCGGGCTCTCGGAGGTGAACGTGAACATCGTAGAGGCCCGGGACAATAATACGTCCGGTGCAATCGACCTTTTCGGTGTCTGCGTTGACCGAGGTGATGCTCTCCTCGACGGCAATGATGAGTCCATCTTCGACGAGGATATCTCGCTTAATGGGATTGCGGTTCTCTTCGGTGACAATTTGGCCACCATGAAATAGGGTCCGAGTCATGAGATATGTTCCTCCACAGCGGCGGCTTCTTTCTTACGGTTGGAAGGATGGAGGAGGTAGAGAATGGCCATGCGGGTGGCAATGCCGTTTTCTACCTGAGTATTGATGAGGCAGCGTTCGTAATCCATGACCGCGTCGACGAGCTCAACGCCACGGTTTACAGGGCCCGGATGCATGACGTAGATCCCTTCGCGTTCAATCTCGTTGAAGCGTTCTTGGGAGAGTCCGAAGGTATGGTGATACTCACGCATCGACGGGAAGAAGTTTGCTTTTTGGCGCTCAAGCTGCAGCCTGAGTAGATACATCACATGAGGTTGCCAAGCGAGGGCGTCTTCGTATTTGTAGAAGGGTTTAATGAAGCTATGAGCCCCGGCAGGAAGCAGGGTGGCGGGGCCAAAGATTCCGACTTCCATGCCGAGCTTATGGCAGCACTGCATCGTTGAGCGGGCGACGCGGGAGTGGAGGATGTCCCCCATAATTAGGATGCATTGACGACGGAAATGGGTGTGTTTCGAGCGATGAGATTGGGGACGCCAGCGTTCTTATGGCGCACGACGATATAGTCGGCGCGCATCGATTCGAGTGTTTTCACGGTGTCGAGCACCGATTCGCCTTTGACGACGGAGGAGCTGGAAATGGCGAAGTTGGCGACGTCGGCGGAGAGTCTTTTGGCGGCGATATCGAAGGACGTGCGGGTGCGAGTTGAGGGTTCGTAGAAGAGGAAGAGGACTGTTTTCCCTTTGAGTGGGGGGACCTTCTTTACAGAGCGCTGGAAGAGATCTTTGAATGGCTTTGCCGTTCGCAAGAGCAATTCAATTTCAGCGGTTGTCAGGTCGGCGATACTCAGTAAGTCTTTGCTTCTTAACCGCTCAGCGATCTTCGGTTTGTCCATTGGTCTTTTCCTCACGCAACAAGTAGACGCCTTCGGAACCATCTTTTTCTTTGAAACGAACACTGACGTATTCACCGGCCCGTGTTTTCACAATGCGACCGGTGTAGTCGGGACAGATTGGGAGTTCTCGGTTGCCACGATCAACGAGGACCGCGAGTTCAATTTTGCTAGGGCGGCCGTAGTCCATGAGGACATCAATAGCGGCGCGGATTGTGCGGCCGGTGAACAGCACGTCATCAAACAATATAATCCGAGCCCCATCGACGTTGAAGGGGATGTGCGATCCCTTCACAGACGGAATTGTTCCCAGGTTATCGAGGTCGTCCCGGTAGAGTGTGATATCGAGGGTGCCCTTGCTGATTTGGGAGTTCTTTTCGGCCACAATAGCGTAGACGCGCTCGGCAAAAACGACGCCGCGAGTGTGAATGCCGACAAAAGCGATGGGCGAATTGGGGCGTCGCTCGAGGATCTCGTAGGCGATGCGTTGACTTGTGTTCTCAATTTCTTCTTCGCTGAGCACGAGGGTTTCAGAAACTTTGGGTGCAGTCATTGCGTCTCGCCCCATGAATAATATTAAGAATGATCTTTGGGTGTAGTGGGCGCAATTTACAATGAATACGGTCAGCTGTGATGCGTGAACTTAAAAAAACGCTCAAAAGCGAAGACGAACCTTTTCCGACGATCAAGCGTCATGAATGATATCGTCCCTGATTCTGGTGTGTTCGACGAATCCAAACTGTGAGAAATGACTGTGCGAATAGGAAAATTCATTGGAGGCCTTTTTGTCCTGGTCGCTTTGGCGGGGATAGGCACTCTCCTCTTTATGGAGGAATCGGACGATAGCAATCCACGGCCAAGGGTGAAGCGACGCCGCTCGCCCAAAAAGAAGTCGAAGACGGAGAAAGCCAGAGTCCCACTTAAAAACGGCATCAACAAGGATGTCCTGGAACTCAGCAACCCCGATCCCAAACCCGAGCCCAAACCCATCATCGACGTCAGCCGAGAAGTGAAAGTTGAGGACCTAAAGAACGGTAGCGGTACCGTCAACCTCTTGGTTGTTGATCACCTGGACAATGCTTTGAAGAACGCCTTCGTGAAGGCACGGTCGAGTGTTCGTGGCATTTTGGGGAAGTATCGAACAGACGAGAATGGGAAGATCACCTTCAAAGATCTCAAAGAGAGTGAGAAGTTCAGCGCTGAGGTCTGGCATCCACGCTTTGACGGGGCACGCTTTGTCGGACCCTACAAAATCAACACCCGCATCAAGCTCGTCTTTCCACCCTCAGACACAGGGACCATCGAAGCTCGCTTCATGACCCAAGATCAACGTCCGCTCACAAAAGGTCGGCTCTTTGTCATGGACTATCAAGGTCGGGCTTACGATTACACAGCCGAGGGGCTCGGCGTCGATGGCGGCGGTCGCATGCGTGTCGAGCTGGCGCCCGGGCGTTGGGCCATCTACGGCAAGGCGCCAGGATTTTCAGAGACCGACAAGATGTTCGTAACGGTCAAGCCCAATGAAACCCAAAAAGCCTATCTGAAGTTCCTCTCTCTTGGGACGATCAGCGGCGTTGTTATCGGCGATGGTGGGGGAGGCCTCGATTTCGTCTTCGAGCTGGTCCATCAAACCGGGCGCAAGAAGAACCCGTTCACATCGACGAAGCGCGTCAATCAGCCAGCATCGTTCGATGGAAGTTTCACACTCAAAGACATGAACCCTGGGCGCTACAAGGTCCGAGCGAGCTTCCAGCAAAAGCCAGAGTACGCAAGCAAGTGGACCGAGTTCGAGTTAAAGCCGGGAGGATCCATGGAGATTCGCCTGGAGATGGCCAAGCAAATGATGTCCGTCTCGGGCTCGGTTGTTGACTATTCAGGGAATCGAGTCCCTGGTGTCAAAGTGCGTTGCCAAACGGTCGAATGTCTGACTGACGAAAAGGGCGACTTTCAACTCTACGGTCTTCCCAAAGGCTTTCAGATTGTGCGTTTTGAGAAAGAGGGTTATTCCCGAGGCAGCCGAGAAGTCGTTGTCGTCGACACTCACACTCAACGGATGCTCCAGCGCCTCAGCCAGTATGGCGTTGTGATCGGTCGCATTGTTGGCACCGGCAATGAGCCTGCCGCCGGAGTTCGGGTCCTCTTAACAAACCAAAATCCAGACCGAGAGGGGGAGATCGTCACAGCCCGAACCAACGATCAGGGCTGGTACCGCTTCGATAAAGTCGAGGCCGGTCCCTATTCTTTGTCAGCTGGTAGCGTTGATGAAAAAAACTCTCCTCGGGTCAACGTCCAAGCGGGTAAGACCGTTCGAGTCCCGGACCTACGGGGCGGCTGATTAGAGATTCCTTATGCTGATTCGGAGGTGACGAACTTTGGTCTTTATCGAAGATCGTTGTCCGAAACCGTCGAACTTTGTTAAGAAGACGATTCACTTTCGACGATTGTGAAGCTTCGCTCCTAGGCGGGAGCGCGTTTTGCATTGGTGTTTTGGAAAGCTAAGCCATGATCTCTGAATCTGTGAGGCGCACCCTAAAAGCCCTCATCCTTACGGCGCTTCCCCCCGACGAAGTCCGGTCCCAAGACCTTCACGAGCGAGTTCTGGCCCACGTGGAAGCGTCTTTGGACTACCTCCCCCAATCCGGTCGAAAGCCCTTTCGAGTCGGCTTCTTTGCCTTCGAATATCTCGCTCTCTTCATGGCGCCCCGAATCAGACCCTTTAGCTTGTTGAGCCAACGGGATCAAACGATCTATGTCGGGCGATGGGCTCACTCGAGCTTCTTCCTCTTTCACAATTTTTTCAAAGCGATCAAGGGATTCATCATGCTCGCTTACTATGAGCAACCCGAGGTCATGCGACTCCTCGCCTACGACCCCCAAAGCTATGTTGACGAATTGAAGGCCAACGATGGAACTCGGCGCGACTGATGCACCCAATCGGGTAGAACTTGAAACGGACGTTGTGATCGTTGGTACCGGCGCAGGGGGCGCGACCATGGCTGCCGAGCTGACCCGCCTCGGCTTCTCCGTCGTCATGATTGAGGAAGGCGGCCATCACAAGACCGAGAGCTTCAACACCGAGCCAACGGCGTCCTTTCGTCGCCTCTATCGCGACTCGGGAATGTCGGCGATGCTCGGGAATCCCCCCATTGGATTCGCGGAAGGTCGATGCGTCGGTGGGTCGACGGTCATTAACGGCGGAATGTCGTGGCGAACCCCCGAGCGAATCCTCGAAGATTGGAAGAATCAAGGCATCCCAGAAATCGACCCCGAGGCTATGCTGCCTCACTTTGAGCGGGTTGAAAAGAAAATACACGTCGCGCATCAGAGCCCAGAGTCGATTGGCCGCGACGCGACCATGTTTCGCATTGGAGCGGAGCGTATGGGATACAAAGTGATCCCCAACCTTCGCAACCAACACAACTGCCTCGGATCGAACAATTGCATGTTCGGCTGCCCCAACAAAGCCAAGCGGTCGACCCTGGTGACTTATGTCCCGGAGGCGATGGCTGGGGGCGCGACCTTGATTCACGGATGCCGCGTTGAGAAGATCCTCATGGCCGGCACCTGCGCCGTGGGAGTCATCGGTAACTTTGTCGACGAAAAAGCTCGATCTCTAAGAAAGACTCTTTTGGTTTACGCCAAAGCGGTTGTTTCAAGCTGCGGCGCGGCTCAAAGCCCGGCTCTGCTCATGCGCTCCGGTATAAAAATGAAGCATATGGGGCGCCACTTAGTGGTTCATCCAAATGCGAAGTGCGTGGGGATTTTTCCCGAACCCATCGTCGGTTGGCACGGCGTTCATCAAGCCTTCCAGATTCGTGAGTTTGAAGAAGAAGGGTTGATGTTTGGCACGGCCAATATTCCCCCAGGTGTCGTGGCCCTCTCCCTCCCCGGATTCGGTCGAGACCTTCCTCAATATATGTCCCGATACAACGACATGCTTGTCAGCGGGGTCCTCGTTGA
>JARGOJ010000367.1 GCA_029210225.1 Planctomycetota bacterium | reverse complement strand
GTTGGCGGCCTCCCGTTGGGCGCTCTATGAAGCTCAGGAAGAGCTTGTTGCCGGAGCCGCCGCTGCAGGGGTCGACTTGACCCTCTTTCATGGTCGAGGAGGGACTGTGAGTCGTGGTGGCTCCCAACCACGGGCTGGTATTCTTGCTGCGCCCCCCGGGGCTGTCGCGGGTCGGATGCGGGTGACGGAGCAGGGTGAGATTATCCACTCGAAATATGGCCTGCGAGGCATCGCTGTTCGGACAATGGAGCTTATGAGCGCGGCGGTGTTTGAACAGTCGGCCCAGAGTTCGAAGGCCAAGGCGATCGATGAACGTTGGCGGACGGCGATGTCGACGCTGGCCAAAGAATCTCGCGCTCAGTTTCGTTCTTTGGTTTACGAAGACCCTCGTTTCTACACCTACTTTCGAGAGGCGACACCCATCGATGTCATTGAGCGCCTGACTCTCGGCTCTCGCCCCAGCTCTCGACGAAAGCAAAACGGTATCGAAGATCTCCGGGCGATCCCATGGGTCTTCTCCTGGACTCAAAATCGTCACATCCTCCCCGGTTGGTACGGGGTTGGGACGGCTCTTGAAAGCAGCGAGAAGAGTTTTGGTTTAGATCTCTTGCAGACTATGGCGAATGAATGGCCGCTGTTTAAGACAATGCTCGGCGATTTAGAAATGGTCCTCGCTAAAGCCGATATGCCGATCGCGACCCACTACTCCAAGCTTTGTGAAAGCGTGGGCGAAGACGTCTTCGCAAAGATCCTTGAAGAGTTTCAAAGGACCAAGTCCCTCGTCTGCCGAATTCAAGGCAGCAATGAGCTATTGTCCCAAGAGCCAGTCTTGCAGCGAGCGATCCGTCTTCGCAACCCTTACGTCGACCCTATGAGCTTGGTTCAAATCGACTTGTTAAAGCGCTGGCGGGCATCGGATAGACAGGATGAAGATTTGGAGCGTGCGCTCTTTACCACCGTTCGCGGAATTGCTCGGGGCCTTCAAAACACTGGGTGAATCCAGTGTTTCTTCCCAAGAAATTCTGAACGAAGAAACAACTGAGGCGGATTGAATGGCAACAGCATTCAATCCGCCGCTTTGCGTTCATCACTTCTTCTCTTTGTCACCTTTTGCTTTGTCTTTTGCTTCCGGCGCTTTTCCAAAGAACTTGTCCAAGCTACCAGCGAGCTTTGTAATTTGGGCTTCTTGGTCTTTGACAAAAGTCTCCATGAATTTTTTGTATTTCGGAGAATCAGTCTTAGCAATGTGAAGGGCGTCGTTCATACGCTTGAGTTCGGCCTTGTTACTGAGGAGAACGAAGCTGGCGTGGCCATCTCCGTAGAGGACGTGATATCCCCGCTGACCTTGATCATCGAGGTGATAAGGAAACTTATCGGCGGCGACAATCGTCGTTTTACTTGCTGTCTTTTGAGGGATGGCTTTCTTTGCGAAGACGTAGCTTAAGGCCTCGCTTTGATAGGCACTGCGGCCGCCTCCCTTTCTCAGAATGGGCTTGACCGTGTCGGCATAACCTTCGGGAGCGTCAAGCTTGAAAAGCCTTGGATTATCCACGACCTTCTGGGAGACGACGAGAGCTTTTTCAGGGGAGCTTGGACAAGTGAAAACTTCCGGGTGATCAGAATCGACATATTTGAAAAACATCAATGATTCGACGATCTTGCTGGCATCTTCAGCTTTGCTGGGCGCTGTTAATGGCTGCATGTGAGGGAGGAACTTGTAGTCCTGGGAATACAGAAGCGTGGAAATTCCAAGCCCACGGATATGAATCAGGCAGCTCTCATGCTTCTTTTTGAACTGCGCTTTGAATTGCTTGAGCTGCTCTTCTGGGCTCAACTTTGGCTTTTCTGCCTTGCAAGAAATGGACAGGCAGAGCACTGCGAGGCTTGCCAGATAAATAAGCTGTGTTCGGTGTTTCATAGTTCCCTCTGCTAAATTTTCCATGGGTTGAAGCTCTTTCAATAATCAATGATTTTTCTCTGAATTGTCAATTCATTCCTGGAGAATTTCCCCAGACGCCCTGTGAATTGGAGTGATTGACCGGGTTAAGATCTTCGACTAATCCACGCGAACAAATAGGCGCACATAAAGAGCAGGTGAAAGAAGAAGAACCACGCTTCGACGAAGACTTGGTCAAAGTGGCCGGGAGCAAATACGGAGAAGAAGAAGTGGACCATGATCGCGATAAATAGGTTCATTCCAATGAACATGAGGGGGCCCTGAACAAACTGGGTCGCGGGTCTGGTCGCTTGCTGGTTCCTGTCTTTGAGGGACAAGGTTTCGTTGTGAAGGTTCCGAGCCATTTGGCGGACCTTCATGAGGCGCTGTTCTTCCTTGTTAGGGAGCAAGGGTACTCCTTCACAGCCTAGGTTTGGACAGCGGCCAAATTCAAGCCAGCATTCTTCGTGGAGGCGAGTGTTGCATTGTCGGCATGCTCGGGGCTGGCCATTGTCGAATGACGAATGGCAATACGCGCAGCGTGGAACTTCGCGGCTCTCACGGATAAAGCGGGCAGCACTGTGGACCATGCTTGGCTCGGCATTGAGTGAAGGAACTCGTTAATTATGCCGTCTTTTGCCCTCGATGAAGACCTTTTGTCTTTGTTTTCCAATAAACATTTCCCTTTTTGACGCGTCCAGGCGAGGCCGACGAAAAGGCCACTAAACCTCCTCTTTCACGAGCGCGTCGTAGTTTCAGAACGCACTCATGACTCAATTTTAGGAGGCTCTTGTGCCCCGCTCTTTCCTCATCTTCTTTGGGCTCGCGCTTGGCTTGCTGGGCTTATGCTCCTGTCACATGAAAGCCGACAACAAAAAGCAACGGCTTCCTGGAGAGACCATCATTAGGGGGGAGCACGTCGCTCAGTCTCAAGCCAAGGCGGGAGATCGGTGGCAGTTGGTTCCTATGCCCAAGCAAGAGAGCCGGGGTGGGACCAAGGTCTACCGGACCGTGGCATACTTCCCTGAAGACAAGAAGGGGGCCTTCCGGCTCAAAATGAAGTTCTCCAGGGGCTCTCTCGGGGCCGTTCGCGGAGAAGCTCGGGGCGCCGACTCAGAGGGAGCGGTGAACGGCCATCGTTTTGTTGAGGTCGACGCTGGGACATACACTCTTGGCAAAGCTGGGAGCGTGGACAACCCACGGCGGTCTTTCTATCAATCTGAGTTCGAGTTGGCTACGAAAGAGACAAGCAACGCGCAGTTTGCCCGCTTTGTTCGCGCTACAAAGTACATCACTGAAGCCGAGCGCCGGGGTTATGGACAGACCTACAAGAAGACAGAGCAAGGCTGGCTGTGGTTGCCGACCAAGGGAGCTAATTGGCGCAAGCCGAATGGTCCGAATCTGCAGGGGATCGAAGACCGGGAGGACCATCCTGTCACTCAAATCACTTTGAAGGATGCGAGGGCCTACTGTCGCTGGCTTGGCTTACGTTTACCGACCTTGGATGAATGGGAGATCGCGACGGTTGAGTTTCCAATAAAAGGAGGCAAGGCCGACTGTGAGGGGAACTTTTGGCGTCCAAAGTCTTCGAAGACTCAGGGGGCGGCCGAGAAATATTGGTTTACGGCTCCCGTCGGAGCATTTAAACCCAATCGAAATGGGATTTATGACCTCTGCGGCAATGTTTTTGAGTTCTGCGGTGATCGCATACTAAGAAATCAACCGACTCCCACCGTCTTTGCCACGCTCCGTGGTGGAAGCTGGGCTTGTGAGGATTGGCCCCTTGAAGACATTGCATTGATTGAAGCTTCTATGAGTTATAGCAATGCGGGATTTCGCGTTGCTCGCTGAGAAAACTTGAACTTTCCCAGAGAGTTCTTTTTCCCATGCCTTGCCAACACGCCCAAATTTACCTCGAATGAGGTCCAATTCTTGTTCATTTGCTTGGCTTGTAAGAAGGGGCATTTTGACCAATGGGCTTTTTTGGACGACGCAAAAAGAAACCAGCCTCAAAAACCGCGAGCGGCAAAGGTCGCGCTGCGAAGGGCAAAAAATCTCGGAATGCCGACGAGGAAACCGGCGATCCAGAATCGAGCATCGGGAACTCTGCAGACACTCGCAACCCCGATTCGGTCAAGAAAAAACGGACGCGAAAGCCCGCCCCTAAGAAAAAAGTCAGCTACAACTCTGATGATGATCTCGACCTCGACGAATCCGAGGACGACCTCGAAGCCCTCGATGATTCCGAAGATATGGAAGAGCTCGAAGAGTCTGAAGATCTTGAGGACCTTGACGACGAAGACGAGGACCTTGAAGAGCTTGTGGAAGAAGCCCTTGAGGAAGAACGTTTGGAAGATCTGGACGCTGCCAAAGCACCGCAAGCCAGGGTGAGAAGCTCCGGTAGCCGGGCTGGGGACGAGGCTCTCGAAGAATCGGATGACCTCGACGACCTCGAAGACGATGACGATCTTGATGACCTCGACGACGATGAAGAAGATGAACCGGCGCAAGCAGCGGCGCCAAAAGCGGCCGCTCCCAAAGCGTCGAAGAAAGCGAGCCCTCGCAGCAAATCAGCTCCGGCGAAGACCTCTTCGGGTCATGTGAAGAGAGAAGCGGCGCTGAATAAGAAGTCGGGAGAGCTTGACGCCAAAGCCAAAGCTCTTGAGAGCCGAGAAGAGCAGCTCGACCAACGGGAGCAAGAGCTAGACGGTAAATTCGACGTCTATAAAATGGCGCGGGAAGGCTTTGAGAACGACAAGAAGGACCTCGAAAAGACCGTTCAAGCAAAGGTCGTCGAAGGCGTCGAAGCTCAGGTTAAAGAGATTGAGGGCAAGGCTCAGGCCTTGAATGAGCGTGCGGCGAACCTCGACAAGGAAGCCCAGGAGAAGGCGGACAAGGCCTTTGAAGCTCTTAAAGTAGCACACAAAGAAGAGGAAGCGGCCCTCGCGAAACGGAAAGAACAATTCGATTTAGAGGTCAAACGTCAGGCGCAGGAATACTTCCAGGAGACAGCTCAGGAGCTTGCTCGCGAGCGCGAAGAAGTCTCGAAGATTCGGGCCAACCTCTCCAATGAGAAAGACAGCTTCCTCGCCGAGCGAGAGAAGACCCAGGCGAAGCACCGAAACTTCAGCCAGAAGATCGACGAAGCGGTCCAAAATGCTGTCGGTATGGCTCGGGAAGAACTCGATCAGGAGCTTGAAGAGCTTCGGGAGGCGCGGGATAACCTGGCCCTTGACCGCGGCGACCTTGAAGACGACAGGCTGCAGCTCGAAGCCGATCGCGGACGTCTCAAGCAAGCCGTCGAACAAGGCGTGGCGGCTGAGGCTGAAAAGGTCCAGGAGGAGCGTAAGAAGCTTGAAGAGACTCGCCATCAGGTTGAAGAAGACGCGGATAGAGCTGTGAAGGAAAAGGTCGCTGAGCTTGAAGTGGCAGCCAAGACCGAGCAGATCAAGCACGAGAAAGCGCGGGCGGAAGAAGCGAAAGAGCTTCGGGCTAAGCTCGATGAGCTGGAGAAGCAACGGACCAAGCTCAAGAGCGAGATGGACAAGAAGTTAGCGCTCCAAACCAAGGAATTAGAGAAGCGTCGAGCGACTCTCCAGCGGGAGTTCCAAGACAAAGAGCGAGATCTCGAGAGTAAGCGCCAGGAAGCCGAGAAGGTCCTGTCTGACATTATGGATCAGAAGAAATCGGTGGAGCAGGATCGTGAGAACCTCGATGAATTGATCGCCGAAGAAGCAAAAGAAGAAGCCGTGAAGGCGACCGCCAAGCGCAAAGCTCAATTGAAAGAGCAGGCGGATAAGTTGAAGGACCAGGCTGAGAAGTTGAAAGCGGCGAAGGCGAAGCTCGATAAGGAGCGTAAGGCTTTGGAGACGAAGGAAAGCTCGCTGCGGCCGCAGTTCAAAGAGCTTCGGGATCGCCAGAAGAAGATTGAGAAGCAGGCGGAAGAGCTCGAAGAGCGCAAAGAGGCCTTTGAAGAAGAGAAGGCCGAGAAAGATAAGAAGAAAGGGCCTGTCCTCAAGAAGCGCCGTCGCCGTCGTTGAATGAGCCTCGTGCAAAGACTCATCTTGCAGGGGCCCTTGAGAAGTTTAATGTCCCTGTCGTGAAGACGACGCTGAAGCTCTGGCTGTCGGTCGCTTCGGACTTCGGTGCTTGCTTCATGAGGGCTGCGTTTTAATTGATGAATCGCTACTTAAAGTACGTTCTCTTAACGGCCCTCTATCTCTCTCAGGGGCTCCCCTTCGGCTTCTTTGTTCAGGCATTGCCTGTGCTGCTCCGCAAGCAAGGGCTCTCCCTCGGGCAAATAGGCCTGACATCTCTGCTCGCGCTACCCTGGGCGCTCAAGTTCCTCTGGGCGCCCATTGTCGACCTCTATGGCAAGCGGCGGACTTGGATTCTCATTCTTCAATCTCTGGCCATTCTTCTCTTGATCGGGGTCTCATTGATTGAGGCGGAGAGCCAGCTACCCTTGCTCTTTGTCGCGGTGCTCTTGACGAACCTCATCGCTGCGACCCAGGACATCGCCACCGATGGCTTGGCCGTTGATTTATTGACGAATGAAGAGCGTGGCATCGGGAATGGAATTCAGGTGGCTGGCTATCGCGTGGGAATGATACTCGGTGGAGGATTGATTCTCATGGTCTACCCGACCATCGGTTGGATGGGCGCGTTTATCGGAATGGCTTGTGTTTTAGCCTTGGCAACGGTGCCTGTGATTCTCGTGAAGAGTTGGCCTGAGCGAAAAGAGCAAGGCTCTGAGGAAATGGAAGAAACAAATGTATTGAGGGCCTTGTGGCAACAAGTGTATGGCTTCTTCAATCGCAAAGGAGTCTTGAAGTGGTGTGGTGTTCTCGTCATTTTTAAGATGGGGGACTACCTGGCGGGGGGAGTTCTCAAGCCATGGATGAGCGATTTGAAATTGTCTGTGGCTGACATCGGTTTCTATGTCGGGCTCGGAGGTTTTATTGCGGGTTTATTGGGGGCTGTTGTTGGTGGTCTGCTGCTCACTTATTTGGGTCGACTGAGAGGATTGATTGTCTTTGGCGGGGTGCAGGCGCTCTCCCTCGGGGCCTACATTTTCATTGAATATACCGGGCGAACGGGGTGGGAGTTATTCGCGGCCTGTAGCTTCGAGCACTTCACCGGGGGCCTCGCCACGGTGGCCCTCTTCACCTGCATGATGGACGCTTGTCGTCCTGGTTGCGGGGGCACGGATTATACGATTCAGGCGAGCTTAGTCGTCTTCGCGACGGGTTTGGCGGGGGCTTTAGGAGGTTATCTCGCGGACGCGGTCGGTTATCAAATCCACTTCTCTCTCTCAGTTGTATTTGCGCTGTTCTGTTTGATGATCACCGCGTATTGGGCCCGAGGGAAGAGCAAAGATGGGCACTGGGTCCTTGATGAGAGCCAATTGGCAGAGTCTGCTGTCAAAGCGGAGATAAACGATGACTAGTCCAATCTTAGTCTGGGACTTGGACAAGACATTAGGCTTTTTCGAACCCCTCTATAAGCATTGGAATCATGATTTACCAGTGACTATTCAATTTCGTCCTGGGATGATTCAGACATTGCGGCGCCTTAAAGAGCAGGGCTTTATTCATCGCTTACTGACCTTAGCCTCGACCCGCGCCGCCCATATTGTGCTGGAAGCGGCAGGGATTCGAGAGCTCTTCTTTGCCATCGAGGGCATTGGCCTTCGGGGCAAGGGGGATGTTGAGGGTATTGGCGCCGAGCATGGTCTTTAAAGAGAAGCGTGGCCGCATCAAATGCTCTTTATTGGAGATCATCCTTTTAATGATTGCCCGCGAGACTTGCGGGTTGTTTTTCATTTGGAAATCAATGCCCTTGAGCGACCAGCCTTGCAATTAGAGCGCCTCATACAGGAGCTTCAGAAGAGAGGGAATGGATCTTTTATTCGAGGATATAAGGCGATTGCGGCCGATTGTTCATTGTGGCGATTTTGGAATTGGCCGGTGTTTCAAAGCAATCAACCGATGCTCCGGACTGTCTCGGGAATCGATCCTCTCGCCCTCATGACGGGTCCAAAAATCAATCCTATTTTGGCCTTTGAGAAAGAGCCAATTGAAAGGGCCGCGCCAGATTTACTGACCTTTACTCCGAGCCAGCTTCAGCTTCCAGAAATGCCCGAATCATTGGAAGACT
>JARGOJ010000366.1:3410-8106 GCA_029210225.1 Planctomycetota bacterium | reverse complement strand
CGAAATTCTGATAGTCCTCGAACTTCGGAGCCTTTGACGAGCCGGGGAAGGCTGGAACTATGGTCTCGGCGTTCGGGTCAGAGAGCGGCGCGACGGTTTCGGCGAAGGGGTCCGTTCCGGCTGAGTGAGCCGCTTGCATAGCCTTCAATGTTGGCAGTGTGTTCGGAAGGGCCGTTTCCTCGGCGTCTGGGTTTCGCCCATGGGGAGCTATGAGGGTTGAGGCATCTGGGTCGGAGCCCGGACCAAAGTTTTGCGAGCTTGGCATAGGGGCGGAGAAGTCGAAGCTCCCTCCGGTCTTTGGGGGACCGCCTTGAAGGACCTGCTTGACATCGAGGTCGCGAATGGTCGCGGCGTTGGGATCAAAGCTGCTTGGAACGGTGCTTGGGAAAGGAGGATTGGCTGAAGGATGAGCTGAAGGGACTTGGCCTGGAAGTCCCGGCTGGGGCATGGAAAAGGTTTCACGGATGGTGTCATTGCCTCTCAAAGTTGCGGGAGGGGCCTTCTCTCGGATTGTTTCGAGGAGGTTGTGTTCGGCTTCGGCGATGGCTTGATTGGGGTTGAAATCCCACGGGTTCGCTTTCGCTGGGCTTGGGCTGATGTTCTCCTTTATGGTTGTGTCGCTAGGGTCGGCATCCCAGAGATTGCCAGCGGTTTCAAAGGATTGATTGTTTGGATTCTCGCTGGGGACGGGGCTTGAGCCAAAGCTCAACATGATGGTCTCGGCGCCGTCGCTTTCTTCAGCCTTGCTCTGTGTTGGCATTGGAGAGTCGAGGGGGTTGGCCTTTTTCTTACCCGACTTATTGAGGAATTCATCGGCCCGGCTTCGCCCATAACTTCGAGTCATCGGTTTGTTAAGCGCCTGAGTAAGCTCGGGAATAGAGGAGATGCGAGCCAGTCTTGGAAGGAGGAGACGGGTGATGATAGAGATGATATCTGGAGGAAGATGGGGCGCGGTCTTCTGAAGATTTGGGAGGGCGACGTTGCCGCTGGAGGTGGCCCGTGGAGGACGGGTTCCGGTGACGACAAAGTAGAGCAAAGCGCCGATTCCAAAGAGATCGTCGGCGACGTGGGGAGGGCTTTTCTTGAGGTCTTCGGGAGACCGAAAACAGCGAATGGATTCGGGCTCGTCCTGTTGTAAGAGGTCGATGACGACACGCTCAAGGCCGAAGTCGTTGAAGCGCATCTGGCGATTAGGGAGGAAGACTAAAGCGCTTGGGTGTAGGTCGCGGTGAATGACACCGTTTTGATGGGCGTGGTCGAGGACGCCACTTAAAACCTTCACGAAGCCGAGGGCGACGGGGCCAGGAAAGGGTCTGTTCTGACGGAGTACATCGTCGAGAGTGGGTCCATCGACGAATTCTGTGGTGTAGTAGAGGTGGTGCTCGTTCTCAATGAGGTCGCCAAGCCCACAAAGCATGGGATGCTGGAGGCCCTTGATCTTGTTATAGGCGAGTCGGAACTTGTTTTTTAGCTCGGCGTTTTCCTTTAGAGCCTTGGGTAGGACGCGTAAACACTCATCCTGGGTCGCAGCCCGAGCTCTTACTTTGTAGAGGGTTCCGGCGCGTTCGCTAAGCACCTCACCGAAGGCGAATTCGGGGATGAGTGGAGTCGAGCTTGAATCGAGGCTATTTTTTCTGACCGAGGAGGGACGGTCTGCTTTGCCGCTTTTGCCGTCTGTACTAGCTTTCTTCTCTGCTAGCTCAGTTTCGATGCCTGAGACAGCATCGGAATCGAGGATTCCTTCACTGACCATCAAATCGGAGAGGCAGTTTTTAAAACCTTGAGCTTTCATCTCGCCCACGAGGCGGCGGATGGTTGGAGCGTCAGTTAATTTGCGGTTCAAGCAACAAAGAGCAAAATCTCGGTCATGTTCGATTTGCTTGACTATGGCCTCTTTGCTTGGAGGCATTCTTAAACTCCCGCGTGTTTTGTCCGCAGGACAGTTTCCGGTCCGTACTGTTTAACTACGGGTTAAATATAGCCCATTTGAGGCCCGCAAATCTCCCCTGTTTTGGCATTAATCGTTAAAGAGTGGAGGACCCAGAAGAATTTCCCGGCTTCTCTCGTTTCTTCTTAACGGCTGCAATGTTCCGATAGAAGGGGCTGGTTTCCTCAACATCAAAGAGACCAAGCACAGTAATCAGGCCAACGATCGCGCCGAAGATGGTCATGGCAAAAAGGGCGGCAGGATGGGTCGTGCCGGCGAGGGCCGAGAGCATTCCTAGAAAAGCGCCGAGACAGATTCCGATGACTCCGAGGATATCTTTACTCACCCGGAGCTTGGGGATTCTCAACTTCTTCTTCTTTTTTAGGCCGTTCATGCACCGGTCAAAACGCGCTCGCCGTTCAGAACTCCTTTGCTGTTCTTCAATTTTCCTGCGTTCCGCTTCTCGATCTTCTTTCGTTTTTTTGAGCCAGCGCCGAGTCGCCCGTCGCGCTTTTCGTCGGGCCTCTTCCTTTTCAATAATTTCATCCCGAGAGACTCTCTCGTAGTCTGACTCGAAGTTGGCCAAGAGGCCTTGGCAACCCAAGGTGACGCAGCGAACTTTCTTATTGATGTCCGTGTCGCGATAGCGCTCGCGGAAACAATCGTCATGAAGTTGGATGCCGCAGAGCTGGCAGCACAGAACACGCTTCCCGAGGGAATCTCGACAAAATGCGCATTGGAGATTTTGCTGGCTTTTCTGGAGAACCTGCACCTTTTCCATCGCCGACCCAAACTTTTCTTAATCCCAAAACGACCACCACTATTCTAAGTGGCTATAAACCAAAATGGGTTAACAATTTGAGAACTGAGAGCTTTGGTCTCATTGATCCCCGTCTTAACCCTTAATCATCTTGCTTTGGCTTCTCTGCGTCCCGCTTCGCACGCTCAGCGAGGCCAAATTCAGCGTCGTATCGAGAAGCAACATCGGCGGCAAGATCGACATGGCGAGCGCCAAAGTAGCCATAGCAAACTTCGTAGTCACTCTCGAGGCCGCGCCAGCGAATGATATCTCCCGTCGGATCGACGACATTCCCTCCGGCTCCAAAAATCAACGCCTGACCGGCAGCAAAGTCCCAATCGGCGAGGGTATGCGCGAGGGTCAAGGCCGAGTCAACATCCCCGACCGCCACAAGGGCGAGGCGGGTCGCGATGCTCGCGCAGTGCTCGACTTTTGCCGGAGCCAGTATCTCCCGATTTCGCGTCAGCTTTTCTCCTTGAATGCGAGTGCTAACCAAGACCCGGCTTGACTCTGTGAGTTTTACAGGGTGCTCCAGATTCATGACGATACGGCCGTTCCGGCGCAGCGGCTCACCCTCGGACCAGCTCGCCAGTAATCCATCCGGCCCCGTGAACTCCGTCGCAAAGGGCGCGTAAACAACCCCTAAAACCAATTTCCCGTGATCGACGAGCCCAATCGACACCGAGGTCTCTCGACGACCGTTGAGAAAATCTCGCGTTCCGTCATGCGGATCAACAAGGAAAGCCCGGCCGCTCGTGCCATCTTTACGACCATGCTCTTCGCTGATAATCGTGTCGTCAGGAAAGGCCTCTGTGAGCCTCGCGTGGATCACTTCATCGATCTCATCATCGATATCTGCTTTATCGCCGCTGCCTCTAGGGCCGCCTTCTCGCTCCGCTTCAGCGAGGAGCATTTGGCCGCATTCTTTGGCGAGTTCGACGACGACTTTTAGCTCCCAGGCGTAGTCCGATTCGTCGTCGCGCTCGACCTCTTCCCAGAGATCGTCGTCATCTTCCACGACTTCATCTTCATCGACATCAAACTCGGCGCTGTCTTCATCTAAGTATTCTTCGGCGAAGTCATCCAGAGGGTTGTACTCCTCTATTTCTGTGGCCAGAGGACGCTCAATCGGAGCGTTCTTAGCCCCTGTACCTCCATTGATGATTAGCCCTCGGCTGTGATGAAAGAGCCCGCTCTTTAGCAGTTCAACGGCGAGCTCCCGAGCGTCGCCGTTCTGATAGTCGGCGCCTCGGTCGGTCATGCAATTGACAATGGTCTGGCGCCAGGACATGGGAATCGCGTCCTCGCCATAGAATGCCCCGAGCAACGCTCCCGCAATACATCCGTTTGTGTCCGTGTCTCCTCCAGCCATGACGGTCTCGACCAAGCCAGCTTCAAAGGAATCCGCGTTGAGAAGTTGATAAAAAGCATTTTGGAGCGCGATAAGCACCCAACCTATATTCTTCGCGTCACAAACCGGCTGCTTGGATTCCGCATCTTTCAAGACTTCTAAAATGTTGTGTTCCCGACCCGCTTTGTTGTAGGCGCTGCGTAGCGCTTCTAGCCATGCTTCCTCTCTGGATTCTCCGCGAATGAGCGCCGCAATCGCACGACTGAAGGCTGCGGATGCCTCCTGGCATGCGGGGTGGGGATGGGTCAGCTGTGAGTCTTTGCGGGCTAAATCGGCCAGCTCGCTGGGCTCAAGGAATGCTCCGTAAATCGCTAAAGGGCTGACTCTCATCACCGAGCCGTTGGCTTGACTGGTCAGGGAGGCGCGCCGGGTGACAGAGTCGAAGGTGACGCTCGATAGTGATCCGGGCTGGCGCAGCGCCATTTGAGTGGTCATGCCAATGTCAAAGGGATGGCTCCGGCACCAGGTCACATAGGCTTGGGCGACCTTATCAAAGTTTGCTCCGTCCTTAACAAGCGCTCTGGCAAGCCCCAGGGCTAACTCGGTGTCGTCCGTGACT
>JARGOJ010000366.1:0-3400 GCA_029210225.1 Planctomycetota bacterium | reverse complement strand
TGCCCCGGCAAGACTTTGAAGGGGCCTCCCCCGACTATTCGCCGGAGGCCGTCTGGATACCGTGCGGCGATACGTCCGGCGCTCATGAATTCAAGGGTTGTACCCAGAGCATCTCCGGCGATCTGGCCAAGCCAGGTACCACGAACACGGTTCAAGAGGGCGTTGTCGATTGTTAAGGTCATTCTGGTTGCTGTCCCAGCGTTTCAAAGTGTTCTAGCTAGCGAGTATCGTTCAGCGCTTCATTTCTCAAGGCGCAAGCCGACTTCGAGGCGGTTTGTTTTTCTTGGCAAAGAAAGGATGCGATTGTTGTTTTCTTCCATTCGGCTGTTGTGAACCTCAATGGGAGTCTTGTAAAAGTCAACGAGGTCGCGCTTCACCCGAATCAGAGCCTGATCTTCAACCGTTATTCTACGGGCATTCGCGAAGAAAGCAGAACCAAGGCCCTGCTCTGGATCAAAGTTCGTGATGTGAAGCTTATCCGCGGCCCATGGAAACCACCATGTGGCACAGCGACCCCAGCCATCGACGCGATCCGCCCACCGGCTAAAATAAACGGCTGAGGGCAAGGCGTTGATAATCAGGAAGACAACCGCTGGAGATCCACCGATACCGACAGAGCCCCGACTCCCGACGGAGGTCGCGGCGCCAACTCCGACACCAATTCTTACACTTGAGCCTCGCTCCCCTGGGGGAGGCGGTTTACGGGGATAGGGATAGGCCAGGATCGTTATAGGATAGAGCACGATTCCCAGGCCCGGAGTGGCCAAGATTCCTTTGAGGGGCATATCAACAATATCCCAAGGGAGACCCCAAATAGGGTAGGCGATCGCACGCAAAGTAGACCCGGGAACTTCGCGGTTCTCCGGCTCTCCGGGGGCATCTCTGTAAACAAGATATCCGGGTTTGAATTGAAGGCTGTAGCGACGCTCCCAAAACACTCGGACAGGATCCAACTCCGGAGCCACCTCTAAGGCGATCTCCAAAGACTCCTCAACCGTCCGATCGTCGCCTCTATAGAATGCGGTGACAGCGCGATTGTTAAGGTAACGAGCGAAGTTGTCTCGGCCGCTCTCACTGTCGTTTGACTGATAGCGCAGCTCAGGGAGCTGGCAGCCCTGACTCGCGAAGCCGATGAAGAGGAGGAAGAGAATGTGAAAGAGGGGGATTCGAGCGGGTGCCCTTTGCTTGTCCATGGTGGCTTGCCTCACGCAGCGTTAACTTAATATAGAAGAAGAGTCCTGACCCACCGCAAGAGCTACACTTTGTAACAAGAAATCGTCGCCCATCCTGAAGTTCTTGGCGGGAATTCTCTGCAAAATCCCACCAAGCCCAACAAAGCGGGGAACGCTCCTTCAGGTTAAAATCTGTGCCTATGTATTTTGTCAGGATTATGCGGCTGAGGAGATTTCGTTGTGACCGTAGAAGGCAAAGTTCCCGCCAAAACCCTCGCGGCTGTCGATTGGCCAGGCCTCGTTCGCCGACACTCTGAGCGCGGCACCATTGATTTGATTGTCGTGCGTAAGCCGAAAGAGAAGCGCGAGCTCGTCGATTCGATTGTTGTCACGCCTAAAGAAGGACTCCCGGGAGATCGTTGGAATCTCTTGGAGTCAAGGCGGACACACAATCAGATCACTTTGATGAACAGTCTTGTCGCCAAGGCGCTCTGCGGAGACGACGATAAATTGTCACAATTTGGCGATAACCTGCTTGTTGACTTCGATCTTAGTGAGGACAATCTTCCCCCAGGAACGCAGATTCAAGCGGGACAGGCGATCTTGGAGATCACCGAGGAACCTCACACTGGATGTTCAAAATTTGCAAGGCGCTTCGGCAAGGCGGCTCTTAAAGTTGTGAGTCTCAAAGATTATGACCCACTAAAATTGCGTGGAATTCACGCGAGGGTGCTTAAGGCTGGTAAGGTGACCCTTGGAGACACAATAGGAAAGCTCGATGCAAGCGAAGCGGCGGATTCTGAGTGACTGATAAAAAGCGAGAAAAGAATTTGGAACTAAGCTTTGGGGAGGGGCGTCCAAGTGGACGATAACGCGGGGACGGTCAAAGTTGACACGTTGTCCGATACTGAGTTGGTCGAACTAGCCCGTAACGGGAATCAAGAGGCGTTCTCGCAGCTTGTGATCCGTTATCAGGATCGTGTGATCAACATAGTTTCGCAACGTATTAGTGATCGTGAATCAGCGTACGATATTGCCCAGGAAGTGTTTATTAAAGCTTTTCGGGGCCTGGCGGGTTTTAAATCTCAAGCAGGGTTTTATACATGGCTGTATCGCATTGCCATAAACACAACCTTTAGCTACCGACGCAAAGTTCGCCGACATGGCCCAATGCTGTCCCTCGATCGCCCTCTTGGAGGAAACGATGACGAGGGGCGGAAAATCGAAGTGACAGACCCCAGGGAAAATCCTGGAGAAGTCGCTTTGCGAAAAGAAGAAGTCAACACGGTGCGAGAAGCCATTGCCTCTTTGGATGACGACTTCAATGAAGTCATTGTCCTTCGAGACTTACAAGGCCTCTCCTATGAGGAAATTTCGGACGTGTTGAATTGCCCTGTGGGGTCCATAAAATCGAGGCTCCATAGAGCTCGAAAGAAACTTTTAGAGGTGCTTCAAAAGACTCTTTAATTCGATAAACGTTCCTAGAGCCTCCATTTCAATGGAGATCTAAGAACACTGCGAAGTCAGAGTTTTTACGAGGAAACTGTGTCGTGATGAATTGTGAACAATATCTAGAACAGGCCTTCAGGAGGTCAGCAGAGACAGGAGCCGGCGCTCAAGCCGATTCTATCTCTGAACATCTCCTCACCTGCCAGGACTGCCTTCAGGCATCTCCTGTCCTTAAACAATTCCATCAGCATGAAGCCATCCAAACTCCCCTTAGATTCCTTGAGGATATTCTCTCTAAAGTCGAACAAAATAAAACAACCATAGAGTGTCTGGATTGTGAGCACGCCGAAGAAGAGCTCAGCGCATTTATTGATGGAGAGCTGAGCGACGAACGAGAAGAACAAATCATCATCCACCTCGCCGATTGCGACGAATGCACTCTGGCCCTCTCAGAGCTGAAGGGCCTCTCAGGAACGCTTGGCCGCAGTTATGCTCAATCCATGCCCATTCCCGCAGACTTTGCTGCTATGGTCACTCGCGCCGCTTTTAGCGACGAGAAGGCTGACTCTGTCGGCCCCGTCTTAACTGGGAATGCGCCGTCGAATAGTTCTGTCCAGCCAATGAAAATTGGACCTCGTCCTCCTTTCAAAGCATGGTTAAGCGCAGCGGCCGCAGTCCTTGTTACAGCGTCCCTCGGAATTGTCATGCTCAACAACAATTCCAATCCTCAAAATGTCGAGTCCGAAATGGCGAAGGCCGCTCGGAGCTACGACCAAGCA
>JARGOJ010000365.1 GCA_029210225.1 Planctomycetota bacterium | reverse complement strand
TAGTCCAATAGTTCACTTTCAACCGGGTTTGTTGCGCAGATCGAAAAGGCTTGTTTTGACCTTCGGCCTGCTTCATCAGGACCGTTTCTTCGACGAATAATAGAAAGTCAGCGAAGCTTTCAAAGGCCTGCATTTCTGCGTAAGAAAAAATGGCCCCCTCATGAGAAATCACGGCGTTCTCGCAGCCATGAACAGAGCAGCTCTTGTGTTCAAAGAAGCATTCCAAGTGTTGAGAGGCATCGCAAACTGTACACAAGGCCCGCGCCAGATCGCCAAATTGATCGTGGCAATAGGGACAACGTCCCTCCTGATTTTGGTTTTGGAATTGTTCGAGGCTTGCTTCCATAGCTCAATTCTCTCAGTTCTGGGAAGAATAGCAAATGGACTCAATAGGCAATTTTAGGGGATAAAAGCTCTTAAAGGTCTTGTTTGAACATGTCCCCGAGAGGATTTCCTTTTGAGATAGGGACGCGCTCATGAGACGAAGCAGACCCTTGGCAGATCTCTGGAGATTGACCGATGCAAGCCCCGCCTCAGTCTTTACTTCTCACAGCTTCATTCAAGGCCCCTGCAGAATTGGTGATACAGCCCCGAGCAATGGACAAGAATTTTATACCGTAAGAGCTTTCTTATCTGCCCAGGCTTTGAAGCGCGGGCTCAAGCATTTTTGGAAGCCCCGAGAAATTGGGGTTCTGTCCGACATGGCTATACTCAAAAGACCAGATCACCTTTTTCTTGTGAATCAGAAAGAGGCCCGGCATTTGAAAGGGGTCGCCGACGACCTTGCCGATGGCGTGACCTTTGAGCCCTGTTTTCAAAGCGCAGCCAACGCTCTTCGGACCGAAGACCTGCCACATCGATCCTCGACCAAGGCCAAAGCTCTTATAAATCTTGCGTCGAGAATCTCGAACGCTGAGAGCCTCAGGCCAGTATTTCTGGAAGAAGAGGTCCATGTTCCCTTGATCGCCTTGGTGAATGAACAGTGTCCTCGGAAACTCCGAAGATTGGCAAGCGGCGCGGATGTCCGTGATCGCTTCCCTCGCGAACAGTCAGCCAAAGTGACGGAGGAAAATGAGCAAGCTCGGCGCTTCCCCGAGGATCTCTGAGAAGCTCTGCTCCTCATGGCCCCGTCCGCCGAAGCTCTCAGTCAGGATATCCTCGGGAATAGCGGCGCCTTCTGTGAGTTGTGACATGTCTCTTCACCTGTTTTTCACTCAATGAACAAGCACAGAGTATCCTCGGAGAGCTCCAGCCTCGCAAGGTCCTATTCATTTCGGTTGTTTACAATTTGAGGTCAGGTATCGCCCCAAAGCCGGCTCATCCAAAAACTGTCTACAGTTGATCTCCTTCATTAAGTCCGACAGAGAGGTAATACTTGTATCCCTTTTTGATCCATCTCGTTTTGTAGAGACCCCGTGCAGGAACAGTCGGAACCCAAATTTGACGGCCGTTCGTCCATTGGCGGTAGCGGCTGTACCAGCGATAAACCGACTCATCCCATTTCACGTGGGCGGTGATTTCAATGATCTTTTCACCAACGACGATTTCGCGAATAGCTGAAGACTCAACCACGAGTGATACACCTGGATTGTAGAGCGGGGTTCCAGCGACGATTGAGGAGAGGAGTCCGTCGCGATCGGTTCTCTTTTTGGCATCGGGGGAGAGATACTTCCAAAAGACATTGGTCAACTCGACCTTTCTGTATCCCTCGATTCCGGAAGTGCAGTCCTGTTTCCCTGTGCCGTTGCAGGTATCGCACATCGTCTTTTGCCCACCAGTCACGCTGTGAGCCCGCTTGACTCCTTTTCCACTACAGGAGGCGCACTTCTTTTGCTTGGAACCCTTGCAGGTCTTGCAGAGAATCTTCCTCGAAGCCCGCGCTTTTAACCATTTCAAAGCTGCTCGCCGAACGCCTGTTTTAATACTACTGAGTCGCGCCGCTCGTTGTTTTTCTTCTTCCCCAGACTTGGCCAACTTCGCCGCTTCGATCTTCTTCGCCTGCTCTCGGCTCACTTTGAGCGCAAGCGCAGCCTTCTCTAATTCGACCATCTTTTGGAAGCGTTCGAGGGTCGTTTGAAGCTCATTGTCTTGTCCGAAAACCTGTTCAAGCTCTTTGAATTGAGCGAGGACCTTGTCGGCTTCACCGGTTTTCCACATGCTCTGCAATGTGTTCAACTCAGTCTTCAAGGCCACTTTTCTAAGGCGGACCATTTTAGATTTCGTGGCAGTCAACATGACCTCCACATCACTCTTCGAATACTTGCGTTCGATTGACTCTATTGTCTTCACAGCCGCCTTGTAAGCGTCCTTGGATTGGCCAGCGGTTGCGAGCACTTGCTTAAGCTGCCTCACAACTGGCTCCAGCCTCTTCGATTTCTCGGCGCTGGCTTTTCGCGCTAGCTCTTCCTTCGCCTTCTTCTCGGCCTCAGCAGCCCGTCGGCGAACGGCTTCTGCTTCCTTCTTTTGCTGTAATTTTTCAGCTTCGGCCTTCTCTTGAAAGGCGTTGATTTGATCGAGGAAAACAGACGCAAACTCAGCCTCGCTTCCTCCTCCCGCCTTGACCTTTCCATACCACTTCTTGGCTTTCTCAGGATCCCTTGATTCAGGGTCTCGTGTCCAATAATAGTCTCCCAAGGCTCGCATCGCCGCGGTGTCTCCGTCATTGGCATCAGCTTGCCAGCGAATGAGTTGGGCCTCACCAGTCAGATCGACTGCGGAATTTTTCCCGCCTCCGAAGATGAGGTAGAGCATGACGATGAGCAACACTGAGACACCAGCACCGGCGGCGACAAAGACAGGCGTCTTATTTTCTGCCTCCTGTTCGAAAACGGGATCGGGCGAGAGCTTGACTTGAGGCGCCTGCGCTCCTTGTTGCGTTTGAGGACGACGCACAGGAGCGGTTTGCTTTGCTGGAGCGAGCTCGAGAGTGTCCGGCAATACAAGTCCACCAACCGCCTGCCCGTTCGTGTTCCTCGGCTGCGTGCTTGGACGAGGCGAAGAGGCTGGTGCCAATTGTGCCACAACAGGCTTCGCCAGCGTCGCAGCCTGGGGAGTTGGTGCAAGCTGGGCTTGTAAAACAGGTTGGGTCGCCGGGACAACTTGTGTTTTTGGCACTGCTTGTGACTTCGGGACCGGCTGAGGCGTCGGGACAGGCTGTGGCTTTAGCGCCGGAGCAGGCCTCGGAGCAATCTTTGCGACCGGCTGAGCTGGGGAAGACTTGGGAGCTGCGGCGGGCATTTGATAGCGGCAAAAGCGACAGATCTTCGCCTTTGGCTTGATGAGTTCGGCGCACTGGGGACATTCGACCCGATCCAGTGAATTATTCGTAGCGTCCATGTTTCAACTCCTAACCGTACTTGAATCCACCGCAAATCTCTCGAAAGAAAGCCCCAACAGGACCACCATCATAAAGGACTACAAAGAGAGCCCAGCAAGATTTACACAAGCGAACTATACACCTTTTGACTGATTCGTGAAACACAGATCTTTGTAAAAATGGCAAAAGGCTGACGAAACAAACAGTCAATATCGCTAAATTCTTAGAATCCGCGTTTTCTAGGAATTCTTCAAAAGCCAATCTTTATAAAGTCCCATACAAAGATGAAACTCTAGGTCCCACTTAGAATCGAGTCTTCACCATGTTGCTGAGGACCTCATAGCTTCATACTCAACTCTGCGAATGAAGTGAAAGCTCTCTCAGGACGATTGCAAGCTAATGAGACTCGTCAGATTGGGGGAATTCCAGGAACAGACCCAGAATTGCAACTGTTCGACCCCAAGAAAATGTAATTCCTAAGAGATCCGTTATAGATCTCTCTTCTAACATAGGATCGGAGTTTCCCACCCTTCGATGACAAGGAATCAGCAAAGAGTTCGACGCCTCCGATCTCTTCCTCCTCGATCTTGCCTCGCTGAAAAGTGGGGAAGACCGCTGTTTGAAACGGCTTTAGCGTATGGCATTAAAGCGAAAAAACCGACTTTCCCATCTGCCGCTTAATATTTCCCGCGCTTGATATAGAATGGTGAGCCCTCGTCTCCCGCCTCAAGACAGCTTGGTTTTCTTCAATGACGTCCAATGATCCTCACAAACACATAGAAGATGGCCGCCCAACACGGAAGCTCGGGCCAAAAGCCGATCTCGACATGACTGGCCCACGGAACCCCGACGAAGAGTCTACCGCCGTCAATCCCGCAGATCTCATGGAGACCTATCGCTATAACAAGGTCGACGACGGCCTCGGAACCCTTCGAGACAACAAAGACCTGATCCCCGATAACGCTGACGAAGAAACCGCCGTCCCCGCGAAAGCCCCCAACCAATCCGACCTGAAAACCCAGGGGCAATTCACAGAGGCCTATGAAGACACCTCCGACGACACCGTCGTCGCCAAGCCTAAACAGCCAAAGCCCGAATGCCTGCCTGAGGGATTAAAAAACGTCTATCGGGAGATTGATATGCTTGGCCAGGGAGGCATGGGCAGCGTCTTCCTCTGTGAAGACTTGAAGACTAGGGAGCAGGTGGTCCTCAAGATCTTGCGCCCAATGAATAAGTCAGACACCTCTTGGACCCGTTTTCAAAGGGAAGCCGCCGCCCTTTCACTGCTAAATCACCCCAACATCGTCAAGCTCCGGGACTTTGGAACGCTTTGGGAGAATCAAAGTGATGGGAGCACTCTAGGGCATCCGTACCTGGTCATGGATCACGCCCGAGGCCGAAGCCTCTTTGACGTTGTTGAAGACAGCATCGAAAAAACCGGCAAGCCCCCATCTTGGGAGTGGTTGGTCCTGCGCTTCTACGAAATCGCAAAGGCTCTTGGAGTCTGTCACCACGCGGGGTTGATTCACCGAGATATTAAGCCCGGGAACATCGTCATTGACGAGGTCGATGACTGCGCCAAACTCATCGACTTTGGCTTGGTCAAAGTGAATAAAGAGTCGTTTCAAGAGGGCCTCTCACCCCATATCGACAGTATTACCCGAACTGGCCAAGTCATTGGCACGCCGGTTTACATGCCCCCAGAGCAGTTATTCGGGCGCAAGGAAGATATGACCCCGTCCGTCGACGTCTGGGCCTTGGGTGCCACCTTCTTCTATGCCCTCACCGGCCGCTTACCTTACAATATGGCCAACAACAGCGAGCTCGCCAAAGCCATTAAGCAAGCCGATCCCAAGCCTTTGTCCCTCTACTTACCAGGGGCTCCCACCTGGCTCGATGCCTTGCTCGCGTCCTGTCTGTCCCGCACTATTAGCGATCGCCCCAAGATCCATCATGTCGCCGCCATCCTCCATAGAGAGTCGCGCAGCTCGTCCTACCAAATCATCGCGATCATCGTCGTCTTTCTCCTCACAATGATCGGCACGACCTACCTGCTCCTGCCCATACTCACGCAGAAGCAACCCAATAATGCGATTGAGATTTATCCTCATAAGGCTGTCACTTCGAAGACCTTCGTCAATCTCACTGGTCATGTGCGAATGCCTGGTGTTCGCAATATCTACATCCGTCGCAAGGGAGCTAAAGGTGAAGCTCAGCGCCACCAGTTAAAGCCCGATGGAACCTTCCTCTCGGTGCAGGATTTAAGCGACGGCAAGAACACCTGGATTCTTGAGGTGAAAGACGGAGTCACCGGCAAAGCAAGGTCCACGCGAGAAATCACGGTCACCCGTAAGCCCAAGTGATTAAGGTCCTTTCAGGGAGGAGTGACGGTCATGGCGCTGATGTCCATGTCAATTTGTCCTCCGGGAAGCCGGTACCGGGGTGTGGCGGCGGGTTGGAGGCGCCCATTGACCAATTCAAAGACGAAGATGCCCTCGCCGATATGGTCATTAACATAGAGGAAGCGCCCTGAGGGCTCCCAAAAGATGCCTTCGGGACCCCCGACATTCGGCGTCAATCCCAGGACGTTGACGAGGCTCAAGCTTCCATCAACGCTATCAACGGCAATCAAGCCAACGTTCGCAGGATCTTCTGCTCCCACGGCAATGAAGTCCCCCGATGGGTGTGCCCGAATCAACTCATAACGATCTAAACGGGGAAAGACCCACGGAGATCCTTGGATACGCGTGAGATCGCCGGTGCTCGGATCGAGATCAAAGCCTTCAAGTTCACTGCCGGCCGTCGATACATAGAGACGATTGCCAATAAAGTCGGCAAAGTCGGGGCGAGAAGGAAGCGACACATTGACCGGTAAGGTTGTTAATGTCCCGTTCGGTTCAATTCTCAGACACAGGATATTGCTTGTATTTCGACAAAAAACATAGAGTAAATCACCCAACTGCTTCATCGTCTCGATAAAGTTTCCGTTGATGACAAGAGGAGGCGATATAGGGGCTCCAACGACTCCTGTTGTGGGATTCACCGAGAGCAACGATATGAAGTTTTCATTTTCATAGCCGACATAGAGAACGTCTCTATTGGCGCCGAGAGACAAAACCGTCGGAGCCGCTCCCTCGCTGGCAAATGGCGAGCCCGCTATGGGAGTCGCACGACCAGCGAGGTCAATGTTAGAGCCTGCGATCATTCCATTTATATTCGAAGCCAAGTAAACCCGACGATTAAATGCATCGACCGCCAAGGTCTCGGCGTCGCCGACTGGCGCCCCAACATCGAGAGGAAAGCCTGGGAGGAGACCAAGTTCCCCGGTCGATTGATCGACAGAGAGTAGTGACAATGTCCGCGCCGTGTTTCGTGAAGACACCGTCATTGTCACTTGACTTGGGAAACCAGCGACAGGAGCGATTCCTCCAGGAACAGGAAGTGATCGCGGGGTCCGAGAACTAGAGCTATCACTGCAACTGCTTAGGGCCAGTGTCATGAGAGCGATTAATTGCACTTTTTTCATGTCAGATGTCTCTTCGTTTTAGCCACCCTAATTCCAAACTGTCTGAATTCGCACCCGGAGTTCGTTGAGCGCGGTATCACTCAACTTGATGCCTTCAAGATCAATCCAACTTAAAGACTTCGCGCAATCCGTCTCAAGGAAGCGAGCCAAGCCGCCGTCTGTCAGTCCGACATTCCCGGAGAGAGAGAGGCGCTTTAACTCTTTACACGCAGGAGATTCGCCAATGATTTCGAGCGCACGATCCGTCAATTGATTGCGAGATAAATAAAGTGAATCTAATTGTAGAAGGCTATCTTCCAGACCCGCCAAGCCACTATCTCCAAAGTTGTTTCCGCTGAGAGAGAGACCATTCAATGCTTTAAGTGATTTTGATTGATAGATGCCCTCGAAAGAGATTCCAGAAAGCCTGCAATCCCCTAGATTTAAACGCTCAAGCCGAGGAAAAGACTGTTTCCTTAGAAAATTGAGTGAGCTTTGCCCGATCGCTCCGCGCAGCTTCAGAACCCGAATACGTGATAGCCAGTCTTTGCCCTTAAGGCAATTCAATGACTCCTTGCAACGATTAACAGAGACGGAGTCAATGGGCTCTTGGCTAAAGATAGTCGCAGAATGCTTCTTCAATTCACTGGCGTCTAATTGGACAGCCTGTGCGAAACCGCGATTCCAAGTCCAATCACCCTTAGCTCCGAGCGCTTCAATCCAGCTTTGACTATGTTCCTTAAAGAGCGCTTCACTGCGTGTTTTTATGCCCCAGCGTTTTGAGCGAAATGGCCCCGCCGCGAGTTCACATTGCAGTCGGATAAACTCACCCCGAGGATTGCCTGCTTCCTCTAACCAATTGGCGAACAGAAGTCGCGGAGTGTCGTCGTTGGGAACAGCGGAAATCGCGCCGATCGCGACGCGCCAGTCAACTTGACCGTGTCGTATCTGCTCCCCGAACAAACGGACTTGCGCTTCCCCGTCTCCAGGGTCTTCAGCAGCCCGTCTCTCCAACTCTCGAAAGCGCTGGTCAGCCATGAAGATTTTCCTTTGAAATCTTTCTTCTCCCCGCGCCTCGCGAAGGATAAAGTAGATGAAAATTCATAATAATGGTGTCATAAACTCATGAAGAACGTTGGAAAAAAAGTCGAGCATTCCGATTCGCTCATCAAAGCACTGAATACTCAAGCAAACGACCAAAAACTTCGCTACAAAGCCGCGCAAGCCCTTAAGAACGAAGGAAAACCTGGTCCTGCAGCGCGACTGCTAATTGATGGTCTAACAAAT
>JARGOJ010000364.1:7142-8111 GCA_029210225.1 Planctomycetota bacterium | reverse complement strand
CGCCCTTCGCCGTCGGCGCTGCAGCGGTGGGGGCCGCAGCTGACTTGGCCGAGCGAGCGGTGGAATCTAGGAAGAGTGGCGCATCTCGGAGTAGGCGTCAGGACGTTCAAGCCGACCGGTCTATGAGTAAATCGGCCCCTGCTAAATCTAAGAAGAGGCGCGCTGCTCCCATGGAGAAGATGGCCAGGGAAGAAGCCCGACGCAGCGATCAGAAACCCAAGCCAAGGCCTCAATCGGCGCCACAAAGCCCTCAATTTCGGCAAATTGAAATAGAAACCGTCGAGCGACGAACCACCGTGCGGCATCACAAGCAAATGTACTTACAGAAGAGCTATCCGCTCTTCGTGATTATCTCCCAGCACAAGATTAAAAAACTGGTTAGCGTCTTAGTCGATCAAGTGAGCTCTAAAAAAGCCTTCAACATCAAGAAATCCAACCCAATCGTCCATATTCGTCCCATCTTCCCCGGTTGCCTTTGCGTCCCCGCAGAAATGGATTTAGATGTCACAGAGCGCGTCGCCGAAGGTGAATTCTGGCTGACTCCTCAGGCTCTCGGGGAATTAAAAGGCGCCCGAGTTGAGATCATCTACGAAGGTAAAGTGGTCGACACAATTAAGATCAATTGTGCCGCCACAACCCAGGCTTTAGCAAAGCTGTCTGGCTCCGCAGCCTTTATCACGACCAGCTTTGGTCCCGCCTTCGAGGCGCTTGGTAAAACCCTCAAAGCGAAAGGCGTGGGGTGGGCCGGGGATGTCTTCACAATGGCGGGCTCTGAAAATGGACCATTAATTACAAGCGCCGTGCTCGGAATCATGACAGTGCTTTTCTATCTCTGGAATCGCCCCCGAGAAGCCGACCCCATTCAGAACATGTTCGACTACGAAATGGACTCTGCGCCTCGTGGCAATCCCCACGTCATGAAGCAGAAATGCAGGCTGGTCCTGCTCTCCAGGGCCGGGCGGCAGAAAT
>JARGOJ010000364.1:0-7042 GCA_029210225.1 Planctomycetota bacterium | reverse complement strand
GGGATCGCGCCCATATTCGGGCCAAGATAGAGCAGAAGTTGATTGAGACTTTGGGGAGCTTTACCGCTGAAATACAGGCCGCTTTCAGAGATCCGAAAAATAAGACCGTGCGAGGCGCGTTAGCAGTGCTTATGGTGAAGGGGGTGCTCACTCCGAAGCGCTGGTCACTAATTAAGAGGGCGGCTGGCAACTTTCTCAATTAACGATCATTAATAGAGAGGTCTTATGATTCCAAGCCGAAATGGTGGACTTGTCGCGACGAAGGATTTATCTGTTCCCGAGGTCGCCAGACGGCTGAGAATCAAAGTCGATGAAGTCTTTCTTCTAATTCTTGCTGGTGTATTAAAAGCACAGTCTCGGGGCGCGGATAGCTTCAAAATTCGTGAAGAGACGCTCGAAGAGTTTGCGGTCTTGGTCGCGTTGAATCTGGAGGACAATCAGAGTTTTGAAGCGGGCTTGGTCTTATTCATCCACTCTATTCGCGATGCTTTGAGTTGTTCTCAAACCGAGCTTCCTGAATTGGGGCAAGAACAGATAGAGTTCCTTACTCCAGAAGAGTTGAAACACTTCAAGTTCCTTACAAACAAAAGACCCCTTGGGGAGCTATTGATCAGTCGCGACGTTGTTTCCCAATCAGATCTAGAAATCGCCCTCAGAGAGCAAGAATTGGGGAAAGAGTTAGGTCGTCGTCACCGTCGCCTTGGGGAGATCTTTGTCGACAACAAATGTTGTGGAGTTGAGGATATTGCCAAAGCGCTAGCGAGACAAGTCGGCAGGAGATACTGCGATCTCACCAAACTTGAAATTGATCCGGCTGTGATTGAGCGCATCCCAAAAAACATCGCATGGCCCCATTCCGTCATTCCAATATCAGAACAAAGAGGATGCATGACGGTCGCTATTTGCGATGTAGAGAATGGACTGATGATGGTCGACGATCTGGCCTTTATGCTAAATTGTGATGTAAAGATTGTCATTGCTTCCGACTCGGCCATTGAGGCGGCAATCACCAAATACTACGGGCCTGCGGAAGATGAATCCCAAAACGATGCACTCTCTGAATTAGGAGGGTCTTGGGAAGCCATTCCGATCAGCAAAGAAGAAGAGGCCATGCACAAGCGCCTCTTGGAGCAGCAGCGAGCGCCAGCAAAAATTCCCAAATTGCCTCCGCCTCCCTTGCCGCCAACACCCGCTGTTTTCGCGATTGGAGAGAACACGGGGCGGGGGATTTCTCCAGTAGAACAAGAACTAAACCCTGAGGATTTAGATGACTTAAAGCGGGACCTCTCCGAGCATTGGGATCTCTCTACTCGAGCGTCAGGTCTTCGTGTTGACCCCCTTGAGATGGGGAAGACTGAGGAGGAACCGGAAGAAGCTTATGGCGGGGGCTATGTCGAAAGCTATGAACAAGAGAAAGAAGCCAGGTCCAGGCAAACTTCCGACTCGAAATACACAGGCTTCGACGGAGCCATGTCCGACTTAGAAATTGACGAACTTGAACTCAAGAAATTAGTGTCCCAAGGAGAATTGCGGGGCTTCCGTGATGGTCGGAGTATGAAGTTTAAGCGGGATGATCTCCTGAACCTTAAGCAAGGTCGTGAGACAGAGCCCACGGTTATTCTCACGGATAGTGATCAGGCAATGAGGATTGCCGAGTCTTCGGACGAGTTAATCCTCGAAGACTCAACGTCAGACACTGTTATAAACATAGGCGACATCATGCTCGGCCGCCGATCGGAGCAGCAGGAGATCGTCTTCGATACCAGGGAAGAGTTTGAGGACGATGGTGAATCCGATTGTGAGGGGGGAATCCCCGATGTTGACGTTCCGTCGATCGCCAAAGACATCGGCTTCGACGATGACGATGCCAGACTTTTAGACGTCGGCGCTGATGCTTTCTCCTCCAGCGGATTTCGTAGTGACTCAGCCAGCGAAACCCCAAGCTCTTCGTCCTCTAGAATGGAAACAGAGGCCTTCGAGCTAATGGAAGAATCTGGCCAAACGGACGGCTTCGTCGCTGAAGTCCGAACAAGCTCACGGAGATCGAAAGAACGATCGAAGCGAGAGGAAACCGGCTTCTTTCAATCTTTGAAGAAGACCTCCGCCGAAGAGAAGCCCATGGATGGACTCTTCGCAATGGAGCTCCCCGAGACTATCTCTCAGCAGCACAGCGAGTCGATCATTCACCGAATCACCCCAAAGAAGATCATGCCTGCCCAAGATGCGCCGAGCACCGGAGCAGCCTTTGGGCGTCGCTCCAGCGCAAAGCTATCACTGAGCCTAGAAAAGAACGAAGTCAATAGAAGGCAATCGACGTCTTTCAAAGGGAAAGCCGATAAAAAGAGTAAGCGCCACGATCACGCTCCTTCCAAGCCAAAGCCCATGAGATCTCCCGCTCCAGAAATGAGCAAGTTAACGAGAGCAGGCAGCGCAGCTCCAAGAACCAAGCAAATAGAAATAGAGACCGTCGAACGACGAACCACCGTGCGGCATCACAAGCAAATGTACTTACAAAAGAGCTATCCCCTCTTCGTCATTATCTCTCAACACAAGATTAAAAAGCTCATCAGCGTCCTAGTCGATCAAGTGAGTTCTAAAAAAGCCTTCAATATCAAGAAGTCCAACCCGAATGTCCATATCCGTCCGATCTTCCCTGGCTGTCTCTGCGTCCCGAATGAACTGGATCTAGATGTCACTGAACGGGTCGCCGAAGCTCAATTCTGGTTGACTCCCCAAGCTCTTGGGAAATTGGAAGGAGCGAAAGTTGAGATCCTCTATGAAGGCAAAGTGGTTGACACTATCGATATCGACTGTACCGCTACAACCCAGGCTTTAGCGAAGCTCTCGGGGTCCGCAGCCTTTATCACGACCAGCTTTGGACCGACCTTTGAAAGTCTGGGGAAGAGCCTCAGCGAAAAGGGCGCAGGGTGGATTGGGGAGCTGCTCCAAATGGCGGGCTCGGAGAACGGACCGCTGATTACAAGCGCCATGCTCGGCGTGCTAACGGTGCTCTTCTACCTTTGGAAGAAGCCCCGAGAAGCCGACCCCATTCAGAATATGTTCGACTACGAAATGGACTCCGCGCCTCGCGGCAATCCTCATGTCATGAAGCAGAAATGCAGGCTGGTCCTGCTCTCCAGGGCCGGGCGGCAGAAATTCGAATTGGTTGAAGAGAAGACCACTATGGGACGGACGGCGGATTGCCTGGTCACTCTTAAAGAGCGCAGCGTAGCTCCGAAACACGCCGAGATTCACTTCGATCCAGATTTACAGGAATTCAGTGTGAGGCCCTTAGATGGCTCGGTGAAGGTCAATGGTATCGATGTTGGTAAGCTTCAGAAATTGCCAAGAGACGCGGTGATTGAATTTGGCGGCGACGTGAGCTTCTGGTTCTACGACGAGCGAGAGGACGCCTCCGGTTGGGATCGCGCCCATATTCGGGCCAAGATAGAGCAGAAGTTGATTGAGACTTTGGGAAGCTTTACCCGTGAAATACAGGCCGCTTTCAGAGATCCGAAAAACAAGACCGTGCGAGGCGCTTTGGCTGTGCTCATGGTGAAGGGAGTGCTCACCCCTGGGCGTTGGTCCTTGATTAAGAAGGCCTCGAATGGCTTCCGATCATAGCTTCTTGGCGAGGTTTTTCACGGTGAGCTTTTGGCCCAGGAGGCGTTCGGCGGCTTGAGCGCCGGAGATCATGGCGCCA
Organism: Planctomycetota bacterium; assembly: GCA_029210225.1. GTDB lineage: Bacteria > Planctomycetota > J058 > J058 > JARGOJ01 > JARGOJ01. Next base: position 3,339 of record JARGOJ010000364.1, on the reverse strand, counting down.
TGGACGGTGCCATAGTAGTCGCGAGAGCAGGCTTCTCCAGCGAAGAGAAGTCGTTTATCGACGGATTTTGCGAGGCGCTTTTGATCTCGACGTTGGCTCCCAGTTGGGAGAAAGGTGAATGATCCTTTTGAAAAGGGATCGGTGGCCCAGTCCGAGAAGAGCACCTGGCTTGGCTTCGGCACTTTTGAACCATGAATCTCGCTGATAATCTCTAAGAGGCGATCTCGCTTTTTAGAATCGGAGATCTTTCGTTGATTTTTCGCGTTCTGGCCTGCGCTAAAGGCAATGATTGTTGGTGCTCCCGCGTATTTCTCGACGCTCTCCAGATAGGTGAAGTCGTCACCCTTCTCCGACAAGTAATAAATGACCTGATTGTCTTTGAGGACACGCTCGGGGAAGCTGAGTATGGCCTTTTCAAAGTAAGCGACGCCAAGGTTCTCAATGGCCTCGCGCTTCTTTGCCGGGAGCTTCGGGCGAAACTTGATCGTATTGGATTTGAGAACGCCGAGGGGAACAGTCACGAGAACATGGGTCCCGTTGACTGGGCTTTGACCGCTTGAGAAATGGACTCTCACTCCTTCAGCGTCATAGTAAATCTGACTGACGACTTGTCCAAGGCGGATGTGCAGACCCTCTGCCAAGCTCTTCGCGACCTTCTTAAAGCCTCCTTGAATAAAGGCCTCCCCACCTTTGTATTCTTCATCTTCATCGCACTGCTTCAGGCTCTGCTTGGTGATGGAACCGCCATAGGCATCTTCGAGCAGCGCCTTCAAAACAAAGTGTGCTCTCTCGCGGTTGAGGTTGGCGGGGAGCTTTTTGAAGAACCGCTCCATGGCGTCGGAGACTGAAGCGTGCTTCGGTAACTGCTCGCGAAGGTGTTCTAAAGATTGGTTGAAGGCTTTGAAGGCCGAAAAATAACACTTCGCTTCGGCCTTAGGAATGAAGCCATGTCCGGAGTGGAACAGCCTCTCATTGCTGTTGTCGAGCAGCGTGCTTTGGGAGCTGAGAGAGAGATATTCCGCGAGTGGATTCTCCAAGTCGGTTCCGTGGAGCCAGGTCGCTCCCAGATCCATAGCAACCCCGCCGACTTTGCGGCTATGGATGCGCCCACCGATGCGGTCTCGGGCCTCTAGGACCAAGACGCGGATTCCTTGTTGCTGAAGCAATCGAGCCGCGGTTAGCCCGGCCGCGCCTGCGCCAATCACAATGACTTTTGGTCGCTTTACTCCTTTGAGAAAACCCGATCCATGCATGAGTCTAACGTTTCAACGACCTTGGGGCCGGTTTGGGGTCCAAAGAGGGTGGCCATCGCTTCGTAGCTACCCAGATAGTATTTCTCTTCGCTCGCGATGTAACTCATTGCGTCGTTGCAGAGACCAAGCAGAAAGGTGGTCTTCGCACCATGCTTCTTTGCGAGCGCCTTTATTTCTAAGCCGAGATCGTGAGTGGCTTCGCCAGGAATCTGAGCAAAAATGAGGTTGTCCTTGCCGAGCTTGAGACGAGTCACGCCCATTCGAAAGCGCGTGTTTGGCGCATAGGCATCGAGGCGCACCTTGACCCCGAAGCGGAGGTTCCAGGTGAGCGCTGTTCGAACTTCAAAGACTCCTAAGGCCCAGAAGGGGAGATTCAAGGGGATTGTCAGGGGGAAGGTCAACCACGACGCCGGATGCTTCTCTCCTTCATAAAAGCTCTTTCGCGATCCTGGGGTGAGGTAGACGAAAGGGCTGCCAAACTCCCGTGTTGCGTTCGCGGTGGCCATTTGAATCTGGTCGTGCCCTTCGCTGTTGACGATGGCGTCTTTGACGAGCTTCGCGCAACGTTCTCCGATGCCCTTACAAGCCGCCAGACCGCCTCTCTGTTTGAGGCCCTCGTAGTTCGGACCAATGTCGCCTTCGGCGCCGTTAAAGAACAGCACTGGGGGCGATCCCGGCAAGGCTTTACTGACTTCCCGCTCGAGAGCGCCGGCGACATCGGCTGAGAAATGGAGGTTGTCCATGCTGAGCACCGTTGGGTGGATCGCATAGTTTAGGAGAACCCCGATGAGGCTCCCCGATTGTTGACTTTTGCTGTCTTGAGTTCTCTTGGCGACGAGGGCGAGGATCTCGTTGTCCTTGTCGTCTTTGTCGACCGTTTCGAGGGCTCTGGCGCGGCGATTCTTCGATAGTCCGCCTTGATCCACCGGGAGATCTTTGGCTTTCGCGACAGCGAGTGAGGCGGGCTCAGCGGTCTCAAAGGCTCGGCGAATGGCTTTCGCGCAACCTTGGGCGAGCATTTCGAAGATCTCTGGGCGATAGTTATCGAGGGCGATGAGTCTTGGGAAGGGGTCTTTGTGATAGGCGCCGACCCCGGAGTGTGTGTGGGTTGCCGAGAGAAGCAAGCGATCTCGACTGAGGCGCAGGTCGCCGACTATCTCCAAGACGCGGTCTTGCAGGGCGGGGTTCATAATCACTAGGTCGAGGCGACAAAAAACGAGGGGCCGTTGACCATCTGGGAGAATAACGAAGGCGCGGGCTTGGAGTGGGTCGTGACTGCCTTTGGCGCCAGCGAGATAATGACTCTTGTCGTCGCTGCCGTTGGTGACCTCCTGGCGTTTTTCCAGAGAGAAGCGTCCGATGATCCCAGCGCCGAAGAGTATTGGGAAGGTCTCTCGTCGTTGGCCGCCGCCGAAGCCGGCGAGGGGATAGTGCTTGTCGGGAGTGACGTCGGCAGACCCAATTCCCACTTTGAAGGATCGAGCTGGGGCGAGCTCTTGACCTAAGTCTTTGACGATGGGGCCAGGGCTACTCTGGCAGGCACAAAAAAAGACGAACAGCAAGAAGCTGGCCGTCTTTGACTGTTTGAGTGCGTAGGGACTCTTGTTCAACTGCGTTGATCCAAGCCGGTGTAATCCCGAGCGTTTGCGCCTGTGTAAATCTGACGAGGACGGCCGATTCGAGAGGCAGGGTCTTCCATCATTTCTTTCCACTGAGCGATCCAGCCGGGGAGGCGACCGATGGCGAACATCACTGTGAACATGTCGGTCGGAATGCCAAGCGCACGGTAGATGATGCCGGAGTAGAAGTCGACGTTGGGGTAGAGCTTGCGCTGCACGAAGTAGTCGTCTTCAAGAGCCACGGCTTCGAGGTTCCTGGCGATATCAAGTAAGGGATCGTCGATACCGAGGTTGTCGAGCACCTTGGCGCAGGATTTCTTGATGATTCGGGCGCGAGGATCAAAGTTCTTATAGACCCTGTGTCCGAAGCCCATGAGCCGGAAGGATGAGTTCTTATCCTTGGCTAAAGCGACGTATTTCTTGTAGTCGCCGCCGTCTTCCGCGATTTGCTGGAGCATCTCTATGAC
>JARGOJ010000363.1 GCA_029210225.1 Planctomycetota bacterium | reverse complement strand
CATTGAGCCCGCTCAATTCCTTGCGCCCTGGTCCGTCATCACGGTCCTTGCTCATAAACAAATGCCCTCGCCAGAGACCCTAACGATTTAAGTGTGTCAGAGCACTAGCTCCCAAGGCGAGCGTCTATTTCCTCAGCTAGGCTCAGCCACGACTTCGCGATCACTCGCGGGTGGCACCGACGGCGAGCTTCCTCCTTTAAATAGTACCCCCAATGGGAACGCTGTTCGGCTGATTTTTTCAGGCGCTCAAGGCTCTCAAGCCACGCCTCCGCGCTATCTGCGAAGTAGGGATAATTCTTGCCGAGGAGAAATTCGCCGTTGCCATGGCGGGACGAGATCACGGCGAGTCCAGCGCTCATGTATTGAAGGACCTTAAAGCCAGACTTTCCAAGACTCCAAGGATGCTCGTCGAGAGGCATCAGCCCAATGGAAGAGCTCTTCAAGGCGAGCCGCTGCGCCTCAATCGACCAAGGAACCCTATCTATTTTCAAAAACTCTTGAGCCTGGGGAAAGGCATCGGAGACCACCGTCAGCACCGTCTCCGGGTGCTCTTTCGCGAAGCGGTTGAGGCTTGGAAGTATCGAATCGAGGTAGCCCAAGGTGGATTCGCTTCCAATCCATAAAAGACGAAGTTCTTTCTTCTCTTCTAGCCTCGGGGCATCGACCTCACCCGGGTCTTCAATCGGGTTGGGGATCATGCGTAAGAAGGGTTCATCGTGACGATTGCGCAAGTATTTTCGCAGGTAGGGTCCTGCCGTCACAACAGCGTCCTGCGCCTCTAAGCTCATTCGAAAGCGAGCATCGCGGGTTTTAGAAGGAGCTGCTATCTTTCGATCCCAGGGTCGACAGAAGACTGCGTCATCTAAGTCGAGGACGAGGCCTTTGCAGGCGTTGCGAATCAGCGCTAGGTTTGGCTCGGAGTATAAGTGGGCCGGGAGCACAATAATGCGACCTGGCGCCAACTCTCTGAGCACTCGAATTCGATCCTTACGCTTGCCAGGCAGGACCAGCAAATCGGCTCCACAGTTTGCCTCGTGCAAATAGGGCAGAAGGGGAGAGTAGCGGATTCGTGCTCGATCGCGTTGATCTGGTTGGACGAGAAAAGAAAGCTGTGGACGCGTCACTGACAAATTCCAGCCGAGACTTGTATTAAATGATTGGAATGAAGCTCAAAGGAAGCCCCACCGGCTCTAACAGGAGGAAATTTTCCGCGAAAAAGCGATGTCTTGTGGGCAAGAAGTCTCCCATCTCACTGCCCTTCCATGGTAGCCTCTAGACCAATAAGAGGAAGAAAAGTATGTCCGCTGGGGCACGGCAAAATTCGAGTTCTGCAAATCGCTCACTCGTCGGGGAAACTCTCGCTGGTTGTGAAATCCGAGAACGGGTCAACCAGGGCGCAATGGGAACGGTTTACAAGGGATACGATCAACTTCTCCAAGAAGATGTGTCTATCACCGTTATCCATCCTCGCCTACTCCGCCTCGAAGGATTTTTAGAGCGTCTCCGTTACGAAATCGAAGACTGCACTCAACTTCCCGGAATCTACAACGCCGGAATTCTTCGCTACGAACTTCTCCAACCCTGGCTCGTCGTCGTCAGCCGCTATATCGAAGGGACTCCTCTACGGCAAATTCTCACACTGCGCGGCCGCCTTTCCTTTCACCAAGCGCTTTGGGTCGCTCAACAAACATTGAATAGCTTGGCGATTGCACATATTCAAAATCGCGCACATAAAGACATAAAACCCGAAAATATTCTCGTCACCTCCGACTCCGAGTTATATCTCGTTGGCTGGGGGCTGCTACGTATCGTCAACGCGACGACTCGCGAGAGCATTTCTTCCTACGGTAGCCTCTACGGCACCCCAGAATACATGGCTCCCGATCAAATCACCCTGGGCAAGCACGACTCGACTTCTGACATGTACTCCGTCGGAATCACCCTCTTCGAGCTGCTCACCGGAACCCTCCCCTTTCAGGGCAACCGGATCATGGAAATCCTCAAGAAGCAAATTGTCGAGATGGTCCCCTCTGCGCGGCACTACGATCCGTCCATCCCTGCCGAAGTCGATGAGCTTATTCAACGTTTGACCGCCAAAGATCCTAGCCGCCGGCCGGAATCCGCCGAAGAAGCCGCTGAAATGATCGAAGGGATCATCGGCAAATACGCAACCGTGCCCATGCATCCGATACTGCTCCCCAAAAAAGAAGAAATTCACAAGCGCGCCACACAGCGCATCTCTCCTGTGACAGCGACCGCGCTCAAAGCCCTCGCCGAACGAATGCAGAACAGCGCCGACCTAGGTATGCTCGCCTTCGAACCCGACGACGGAGAAGACCAGGTTGTCTACGCGCAAATGCCGATGGAGACGCCGCTCGCTCCGGCAAGCACCCAAACGATCTTGAACAACGCCCTCAACGGCGACGTTCACCAAGCCCTTCAAGCGGCGATCGATCAAAACAAAACCCAAAAAGTTGTCCCCGAACTTCTCGAAGGGCTCTTTGACTCGTCTCGATTTGACGAGATCCTTAACCTCGAAGAGTTCCTCCGCTCAATTCTTCCCAATCAGCCAACCGTCCCCTTCTATGTCGGTCTGACCCTTGAGAAGAAAGGCGACTACGAACGCGCCAACACACTCTTCAAAGAGACTCTCGACCTTGCTCCTCACCACCTCCCTGCCTCTCTTCATCGCACCCGATGTCTGACCGAGTTATCCCGGGTTGACGAGGCTGAGACCGTTTTAGAGCAAGCGATCAACACGGCGCCTAGCTCAGAGGTCGCCGCTGCGAAATATGCCGAGTTCCTTTACGTTGTTAAGGGTGATGCTAGCTCCGCGATCCCGGCTTATCAAAAAGCCATTCGCTTGGCCCCAAACCGTCTCCAACTAAGGAAACAGCTAGGCTGGATCCTCATTGAGGAAGGCTTCTTTAGCCACGCAGAAGCGGTCCTTCAAGAGTTGATTGAATGGTCAGGGAACGCCGACCTCGCAACCCCCATTCTTAATGAACTCAATAAGCGTAAGGCCGAGCAAAAACGCGAACGGGAAGAACAAGAACAAGGCCAAGAAAACCAAGAAGACTGCTTTCTCGCCGTCGAGTTCCCTGATAAAGACGGCGCTTCTCCCAAGGGTCCCAAAGGCTGGCTTGAAATCCGCGAGAAGTATCTCAACATTCCCGTTCCGGAAGTTGCCCCTGGGAAAAAGAAGAAGCGCCAAACTCGGACGAAGCTCGAAAAAATTCAAAAGCAGATGGGCAAAGGTAATTTTCGCCGTGCCGCCGAATTGGCCCTTATGGCCCTCAGCAACGACCCTCAATCGATCGACCTCTTACTTTCATTGGGTCGCGCAGATTTTGAACTTGGAGAGTATCAAGAAGCCATTAAGGTTTACCGATACATCCTCAAGCTCCAACCAGAAAACGACGAAGCTCGCACCGGCTTGAGCGCTGCTCGAATGGCGAAGAAGCAAGAAAAAGGCTAAGCATTTCGGCGCCTAGGATTCAACTCTGGCGTTGACAGCACGGCCTCTTTGCTCCGAACCAATACTCTTCCCAATCCCAAAACTACAACAGAGACCCCATGATTAAGGCTCTCCATCTCTTCGCCAACCACAAGATCACAGGACCAGCCGAGCTTGCTCTCGAAACCGCTCGTTGGCTTGCCTTGGCGGACAACGAAGTCTCCCCAAGCTTCTACTCGTCCTTCGTGAAAAGCCAAGGTCATAAGAAAGATCGCTGGCTGCAAATCCTCGCCAAAGAGCGAAATGTCCCAGAGCCTTCATGGACCGGGGTCAATCTGCCAAAGCACTTCTCTCCGATATCAGCCTATCTTGACGCACGCCGTTTAGTGTCACGCCTAAAAAAAGATCCTCCCCACATCATTCACACCCACAGCGCAAACGATCATCTCATTGGAGGCTTCGCTGCGAGGCGACTCAAGAATCCCAGCCCTGCCATTGTCAGGACACTCTACGACGGCCAGGCGCCGCTCCCGGCAAACAGGAAGCGCTATGCATACACCTCTCTCACCGATCACCTCATCTGCCTCTCAAAGACGGTCGCGGAGGCTATGGCGGCGGACTACGATTTGCCAGCGGATAAAGTGAGCGTTCTCCCTCCCCCGATTGATACCGAACGCTTCGACCCTGCCCGCCCCCTGCCAAACATCCGTGAAAAACTTGGAATATCTGAGGATGCCTTGGTCTACGGAATCGTTGCGCGGATGCAAACTCACCGTCGCTTTGAGGTCCTCATTGACGCGATGGAAATGGTCTCAAAAGAGCTTCCTGAGGCGAGAGCGGTCATTGTCGGCCGGGGAACGAACCAAGAGATTGTTGCCCGTCAGCCGGTCGCAGAGCGGGGATTGTCAGAGCATGTGATCTTCTCTGGCTATTTGTCGGGGGATGACTATGTAGGGGTGCTCAAAGCCATGGACCTCAAGTTGTTCCTCGTTCCTGGATCGGATGGAACCTGCCGAGCAGCGCGAGAAGCGCTCGCGATGGGCGTCCCGGTCCTCGCCGCACGCCGAGGGATGCTCCCCGAAATTGTTCAGGACGGAGTCACTGGGCGCGTCATTGAGGATAAAGCAGAGAACCTCGCGAAGAGCATCATTGAATTGCTGAAAGACACTAAGTCGCGGGAAATACTCGCGGCGAATGCGCGAAGAGACTCAGTTGAACGCTGCTCATTCTTAGCCTATGCGAAATCTCTTCAACGCATCTATAAAGGACTGATTCAGTCGCCTTCCTAAAATCACAATGAGACTCTCGGAAAAGGCTGGAACTATTGACCTCTAGACAGTGTTAATCTGATAAGAACAGCGGAGGATACAAATGTTTGAGTCACCAGCAAAAGTCGCCGTCAGTCCACACTCAAAGACCATGTCTGCAGCCGAGCAAGAAGCGCTCTCTAAAGGCGAGGGTCGCAAGCTCGTTGTGATGTTCGTACTCTTCGTCATTTGCGCGGCGTTCGCCGTTCAACTCTTGCTCCCTGCGCCCAAACGCCCAGACAATGCGCCTCGGGGCATTCCTCTCACCGAAGAGGAGTTAATGCAAGTCGACAAGCGCTTCATTGCCGAAGTGAAAATCCAGCCTTTTGTTGAGAATGAAAACGTCGAGAAGACCGCCCAGGACTTCAATCAGGACGAATTCGAAGACGACATATTTCACTACTACATTCACAAGGTCCATCAAAGCACCGACGACGAACTGAAAGCTCAATTCAGCGGAAAAAACGTGCCGTATCAGGACTTCAATGACCTTGAAAAGATCCAAGTCAATCGCGGGAAAGTCCAGCGCCTTCATGGACGGATTCTGAGCTATTGGCAGCGGGTCCTCATGCGTTGGCCCAACAGCTCTGGGCTCGCTTGGGTCTGGCAGGCCATGGTCCAAACCGACGATGGAATCTTCATGGTTGTGATTACAGATAAGGACTTCGAGCCAGAAATCGGGCGCCTTCACGGCGATAGCGTTGAAATAAACGCGGTCTTCATCAAAGGCTATCAGTACGCCTCCAAGAAAGGCGTCCTGCGGATGCCGCTCTTGGCTGGGCGAGACTTTAAGAGAATCCACTCTGCCACTTACGACGAGTCTTATCCCCTCCCCCTCGCCTACGCAATGACGATCATTACCCTTCTCATGGTTTTCGGGGGCTTCATCGTTCACCAATATTACAAACGGGCCGACAAGAGCATGAGGGAGCACCGTGCGACCTTGCGGAGAAAGCGCATGGAACGAAACAGCAAGGTCGAATCTACGAAGAACGCTGGGGTTGGCAAGGAATCAACCACCGCCACGAACGACTCAGATCTTCCCAAAGAAGAAGCCAGCGCTCAAGAAACTAAAACAACCGACGCTCCTCCAAGCCCAACAAGCAGTGAAACAGCCGAGACAGCGAGCAACCCAGAGACGACCAAGGCCAACGCCAGCGAGGACGCTCCCACTGCAACTGAGCCGCAGGCTGAAGCCAAAAGTGACGTCGAAGAAAAGCCCGCTGAAGTGAAAACATCTCCCGAAGCGCCAGAACCCAGCCCCGAGCCCAGTCCGGAACAAAGTTCCGAACTTGCAGTTGAGCAAGCCTCGGAGCCCGAAGCGAAGCAAGAGGTGGATGAGCTTAAGGTCAACGAGGCGGCCAAAGCGGAGGTTGACGTTGAAGAAGCGAGCGAAGAAAAAGTAGAGACCACTGAGGATGCAGCGAAGCCGGATTCATCCTCACCCGATGCCTGATCGCACACGGCAAAGCGACCGCGCCCAGAACGAAAATGCTTGAAAGCGGCTTTGTTTTGGGCGTGACTCGTTAACCCATGAAGCCGGGGATGTCATTCTTGTGATTTGGATTGTCAATCCGAGTGTTATTGGGAGCGTTTGAGGCCGCTTTCTTGTTCTCTTCTTCGGCAGCGGCTGCGAGGGCGGCCATAGCGCCCAGTGGTGAGTGCCCTGAACTTTCCGGACGCCGAGACTTATCGCTAGCCGGGCGAGCCGCTGGTAGCGCTCCGCTGGGCTGTCCGAGAGCATTGTAGCCGCTTGGCTGCCCCAAAGGATTCATTCCGCTCGGTTGGCCAAGAGCATGACTCTGAGCCATGGGAGCGCCAGACATATTGACCGGAGGGCTCTCGCTTCCGAACAGCGGATCTTCCGCGTTAAGTCCCATCGGCGCCGCGGTCAACGGATCTCCGGGAGATCCAGGCTCGGGCACCAAACCGTCGAGGTCTGGGAGTCGGTCTGGGTTGAGAAGATCTTGATCGCCAAACTCGTCGGAGTTGTCTGATATCGCCGACTTCTTCGGAGCCCCACCGCTCATTTTATCGAGGGTGACAAGGCCACGCTCGAACATGGCGAGGAAAGCTTGACGGGCTTTCTTCTCAACGGAGGCCGCAGGCAAATTATGATTCTGGGCGTAGGCCGCAATGATTTCAGGCACTGAGCGTCGATTATCGACTAATTCGAGTAAGTCGCAGACCAATGGCTTGATCTCTAACTCAGGGGATAAAGCCGGATCACGCCAGGTCACGCGGAAGTCTTTTGTGATGAAGCCCGTGCCCGAAGGCGACCTGCGAATACTGAGGATAAGGTCGTCGGGAACTCCGGCGATGCAGTGGTCTAGCTCGTCAATGGCGCCGGCTCGGCGGGTGCGCTGCCTCGACTTAAAGAGCTGAAGAATGTCATCCCCAATGGAGCGTCGGGGTGGCTTGACATCGTCTTCCTGGGTCCAGGGCGGCATGGCGCGGTCGTCGTTCCACTCAAAGGTAAGAATAACCTTTACAACGCGCTTGAAGCGTTGAGTGCGGAGGTTGTCGATCCAGCGTTTGAGGCTCGCTGCGTAAACAGCAAACTCTCCCTGAAACGGTTGGGCGACTTGTTCGACCGCGAACTCATTGATGGTCATATCTTCGAATTTGAGCGAGTGCATGTTCATGTTTGCGCCGCTCAACCAACGGCGAATTCGCTCAAGATAGGGTTCGCCTTCGCGCTCGCCGACATAGGTCGAGACCTGAGCGTAACCTCCAGAGGATAGATAGTCTGGGATACCGGCAATGATTCGTCGGAGCACATCGGCGCCGCTTGGGCCACCATCTCGATAGCGCAGTTCGTATCCGGGGGAGGGAGAAGCGGGCGGGGTGGCGGCAATGTAGTCGAAGCGCTCCCCTCGAACGGCATCGAAGAGATCACCCTCGACGAAGTTGACGTTCCATGAGTTGTTGAAGACCGCGTTGAGCTTGGCGAAGTTTGTCGCCCGGCGGTTGAAGTCGACGCCGATCACGCGGTCGGCGAAAGCTGAGCAATAGAGTCCTTGGAAGCCCGCTCCGCTACAGAGTTCCAAAGCTGAGCGAATGGGTCGGCGAATGGTCGAGCGCATTAAGTAGTGCGCTTGCTTGTCCATGTGCATGACTGGGTCACTGGGTTTGCGAGCTTCGATCCAAGGGAGGTGGTGGAAGCGATGGTCGGTGAAGATGAGATAGTCACGTTGAGGATAGAGGCTGACCGACGATCGATAGGTCCGCGTTGACTTTTGGCCGAGGAGAATGCCGAGGTTTTTGAGGAGTCGGCGATCGTCTTTGTCGAGCACTGTTTCGAGCTCTTCGACGGCGATAATACCTTGCAGGAGAAAGAGGAGAATAG
>JARGOJ010000362.1:3293-8123 GCA_029210225.1 Planctomycetota bacterium | reverse complement strand
CTCTCCCAGGAAGCCCGAGCTGGTCACAAACTGGCTGTCCTGATATCAACCGCATCGCTCAACAAGCCGTCACAGCCGCGAAGACCTACCAAAAGCTCGGCTACACGGGTTTGATCATCGAAAATTTTGGCGACGCCCCCTTCTACCCCGATCAAGTCCCTCCCGAGACCGTCGCAGCGATGTCGATCATAGGTCACCAGATTCGTAGCACTATCAAGCTCCCCCTCGGAATCAACGTGCTCCGCAACGATGCATTCGCCGCCCTCGCCCTCGCTCGAGTGGTCGGCGCGAACTTCATCCGGGTCAACATTCTCAACGGAGTATCAGCCACGGATCAAGGCCTTATCTCTGGCCAAGCGCACACCCTTCTACGGGAGCGAGAACGCTTAGGAGCTGGCTTGGGTGGCGCTCACCCCATTCAAATCTTCGCCGATGTCCACGTCAAGCATGCGCGCCCCTTGGCAGAGCGAAATCTAGAGATCGCGGCCAAGGATTTGGCGGCGAGAGGCGGCGCGGATGCGTTGATTGTCTCGGGTTCAAGGACAGGATCCCCAGTGTCCATCGCCGACTTGGATGTCGTGAGAAAAGCCGTGTCTTGCCCTGTTTTAATAGGAAGCGGTTTGACAGAGCAGAACGCCGGCGATCTACTGCCCCACTGTCATGGCGCGATTGTCGCCAGCGCGACGCTCAAAGGAGGTCAGCCCGGGCAGGACGTCGATCCCAAAAGGGCCAAGGCGGTCATCAAGGCCAGCAAGATCAAAGCCTGACAGAATGAACTCTAAAGCCAGTCTCTCCCAACGAAGCCACCTCGCTTATCGAAGAAACTCAAAAGAAGAAAGGACCCAGCTATGAAGCGGGACTTAGTCATCAAACCAGGACTTATCATTCCCGAAGCCGAGCTTTCTCTGCGGTTCTCTCTTTCGAGTGGCCCGGGAGGGCAAAACGTTCAGAAAAATGACACTCGGGCGACCATGATTTGGGACATCACCAATTCAGAGATTCTGAGCAACTGGCAGCGCAATCGACTCTTGGAGAAGCTCCCTGGAAGTTATCTGACCAACGCCGGTGTCCTTCAAGTGTCTTCTGAAAAGGAGCGCAGCCGAATGAGAAACGTCCGGGAGTGTGAGAGCAAGCTCGGCGATTTGGTTCGTGAAGCGCTTAAGAAACCGAAGGTCCGTCGAGCCACGAAACCAAGCCGAGCCTCGAAGGAACGGCGCATCGAATCGAAGAAGCAACGAGGGAAAGTGAAGGCTATGCGGCGAAAAGTCGACATGGACTAGTGTTTCGTCTCACTTCACTACTAGAGCGTCATGCCTGCTTTCCTGCGCGAGTCTTGGGTCAGTTACGGGGTGAAGAGCACCAGCCCCGCGACCCCAGCCAGGAGCAGGGCGACGACGATCGCCCCCAATATCGTTCCCTTTGTCACCGAGCGAAAATCTCGCCCCAAGGACTCCAGTTCGAGATCATCCGTCGCCCCCTCACGATAGATAAAAAGAGGGTCTCCCTCACATCCGAAAGTGGGGCAACGGCCTAACTCCTCGCAACATTCCTTATGCATGAGGGTCTTACACAGCGGGCAAATCACGGGCGCTTGATAAATGGTGTCGTGGCAATAGACACAGCGCCAACTATGGGACGCCGAACGTGTGACCGATACTTCCACTCCCGCCTAATCCTCTCCACTTCCTTAAAAAACAGTCAACACGAGACAAGCCCAAGGCAACGTGTCACAATAACTCGCTACAAATCCAACACTAATGCCGCCAACTCACTGGCAAGGATGTGCGTCGTTTCCTTATGTCTCAGTATCAAACCAACGAGCTTCAAAAACGATTTCTCCTCAACAACGGGGTGCTCACTCCACAGGTTCTTGGCCCTGTCTGGAATGAACTCGGATCCCATGAGAAATCGCTCACCCAGGTCCTCATTCAAAAGGGCTTTATTACCCCGAAGCAAGCCCAAGACATTGAAAAAAATGTGGCGATGTACCGCCAGCTCATGGCCAACGCCCAAGCTCCCAATGCTGGCATCCAGCAAGACGCCGTTCCCACCGCTCGGGTTCACTCAGAACAAGTTCCCGATGTCATCAAACAAATGGCTCAACTCTCCTCCGACGACTTCGCCCCCACTATCAATTTAACAACCAACGATCTTCTTATCGCAAAACAACTGGCTTCAGGGGGATCGCAAAAGGACAAGGACTGGCGTTTTCCCGGAACGGACGATGGCAGCCAGGAAAACTTCGCGCAAACAAAAAAGAGCGCCAAGCCACCAATTTTCATGCCGGACTCCGAAAAGATCCAAGCCAAAGACAAGAACCTGCAAGATTGGCTCGACTCCAACCGCGACGAAGTGCCCGAATTAGTTGGACCCTATAAGATTCATCGGCGCCTTGGCGAGGGCGGAATGAGCGTCGTCTACGAGGCCTCGCTCTCGGAAGGATCGGAGCTGGTCGCCCTCAAAGTTCTGTCGCGAAAAGGAGTGATGAAAACGAGTGGGAATCAGCGATTCCAACAAGAAGCCGCCATCATCCGCCGCCTCCGGCACCCCAATATCGTTCGAGTTTTTGACGCCCACTTCACCGATGACCTCTCCTATATAGCTATGGAGCGCCTCAACCGAGGCTCTTTGGAAAGACGACTGAAAGAGGAAGGTCCATTCGCGATCCGAGAAGCGATTTACATTTGTGAAAAGGTCGCCCGAGCCCTCTCTCATGCGCACAGTCAAAAGATTGTCCACCGTGACCTCAAACCCGCCAACGTACTCATCACAGCGACGGGGGAGCCTGTGGTGGTCGACTTCGGCGTCGCCAAGCTCCGAGAGTTGACCAAGGACGCGGAGCTGTCAAAACAAGGAGAGATATTGGGAACTCCTGGTTACATGTCGCCCGAGCAAGCGGATGGACGCCTTGAAGACGTCGATGCGCGCAGCGACGTCTATTCCCTCGGAGCCACTCTCTACGCATTGCTCTCCGGCGAGGCGCCCTTTTCTGGAGGAAGCGTCGCCAAAATATTAACGGCGGTGATCAGCCTGGAGCCCCGAGCTCTCAGCACTATCCGACCAGATATTCCCGGTGAAATCGAAGACGCCATTTCCAGATGTCTAAAGAAAGATCCCAATGAGCGTTTTCAATCGTGTGAAGAGCTCGCTGGTGTTTTGTACGACTGGCTGAACGCCAATCTCAGTGACTCCGCGCTCGACCGAGCGCCCAATCAGAATGACTTCGAAGCTCAGGCGCCCACGCAGTCCTCGTCTAAAAAGACCCTGATCCTCGCCGGTCTATGCGTGCTATTTTTTGGCCTCTTCCTGGTTTCTGAAATTCGGCATTCAGGCTCATTCACAGCAGACGAGACCAAGAAGTCATCTGCTTTGAACCCCACTCAAGAGTCGGCGTTGGAAACAAAGATTGAGAAAGCACAGAGCCTCAGAAGCATCGAACATTGCCAATTTTTACTGCGCCCTCAATTCAAAACGAGCATTCAGTTTTACGGATCGGCGCCCACGAGAGACTCGACTTTGAAAAGGCTGCGCCTTGAATGCGCACGATTAGAAAAGTCACTTCATTTATCGACCCTCTCCAAAGAAGAACTCATTTCCTATACAGAGCTTCTCCTCACTCTTTCAGAGTACCAGCTCGATATCCTCCGAGTCAATTTTGACAGCTTCAATCATTCCGTCTATACCTTCAAACAAATAGACCTCTGCCTTGAGGCCATTAAGAAGAACTGGGAGAAGCTGCGTGCAGTGACTCTCCTGGAAGCACAGTTCTTCAAGCAACGGGGCGTCTTCAAGCATATTTCGAAAGACTACTTTGGCGCGCAGGAAGATTATTCCAAAGCCTACAAGCTTTATAAAATGGCGGGGGAAGAGGGAACCCGGCAGGCCTTGCTCAAGCTCTACTTGAGTCAATCATTAAGCAGAAACATGAATATTCCGGAGGCTCAAGCGGCGCTTAAGGCGGCGTCGAAACACTTGAATAAAAAGGCTCTCCAGAGCCGGCTGATTGGTTCTGACAGAAGCTTGCTCGCCCATGCTTTCATCCATATCGATATTGAACGGGAGGCAGGGTTCAATTCATTTCAATCCAATCAATTCAATGATGCTAAGAAGAAGCTGCAAACCGCGATCAGTCGAGGAAATGAGCTGACCGGATACAATAACCACGCGGCGCGAATGTTACTCGCTCGCGTTTACACGACCCGCGCAGAGCTATTCACTCAACAAGATCCTCGCGCCTCGATCCTTGACATGAGTAATCTCCAGCGTGAGGTGACACTCGTAAAAGACTCCTTGCCTTACAACTCCAGCTCAGCGCACTTTTACGCCATGGCGTTAACTCAACGAGGAGAGATCGTCCTCGAACATGCAAAGAACCCCAAAGACGCATTA
Source organism: Planctomycetota bacterium (assembly GCA_029210225.1). Taxonomy (GTDB): domain Bacteria; phylum Planctomycetota; class J058; order J058; family JARGOJ01; genus JARGOJ01. Next base: position 3,734 of record JARGOJ010000362.1, on the reverse strand, counting down.
AATTTATTGGAGAAGGCCTTAGTTATCCGCAATAACTTACTGAGGGCTGACGAGCAAAATGTCGCCTACGTTATTGAGGCGGCCATAAACGAATACTACCTATCCAGAGCTTACAAGGCCTGGAGAAAACAGGGCCAAAACAATGCAAAGACCGAGAGCGGCCAGGTCGATAGCCTCCGAAGATCCCGAGATTACTTGGAGCTGCTCAGCAAGAACCTGCCCCAAACAATGATCTTGAATGGCACAATCGCGAAGCAAATTGAGAGCTTAAAAGCCTACCGTGACAGTCCACCAATTCTTAATGACTGCCGAGCTATTCGCGGCCGATAAGATCTGCTGAGAGTCCACAAAAGAGGCCTGCTATGGATGCCAAACAACAGAAGGGAAGCCCGCTGAATCGCTCGGGACGTCAAACTTCATCGAAGAGAAGCAATTCCAGGA
>JARGOJ010000362.1:0-3283 GCA_029210225.1 Planctomycetota bacterium | reverse complement strand
GCCCGAATCTACTTATGGCCAAATTCATTTATATTCCGCTGTTTCAGGAAGGCCGAAGCGATCGCTGACGGGAGGCGATTTATCAGGCTTGAGCCGGAGAGCTATCGGTCGCTAAAAATTAGCGAACAGCTCTGGCCAGAAAACAATGATAGGTAGCGTCACAGCGTTGCCTTCGCGGCGCGCAGCTCACTGCGAACTTTGCGCAGGATTAGCCCGAGTTTATTTTTCCCCGTCCCGTTCGCGCCACAGCCCCAATAATAATCCCCTGGCGCATTCTCGACGAGCTTCTCGTCTCCCGTGCCAAGTAAGATCTCTTGAATATCCTTGTGGGTGCCAAACTTGGCGCGGACGGCTTTCAACATGACCTCGTCTCGGCAGCTGTCCCAACGTTTCCGCAGCGGACGTTTTTTATCCCGGCCCCGGCGAGCAGCTTCTTTGGGATTGGGCGCTTTTCGGACATCCTCTTCGTGCTTGGTGCCGACGAACTTCATCGCCTGAAAGTAATGCTCACTGGTCGGCCAATATTTGCCGTCCAATTGAAATCCGTGCCTGGAGAAGTTTGAGAAGCAACCGTAATCGTCGACGGTTGAGTAAAAATAAATGGTCATTTCGGCCTCGCGTTTTCTTTGACAGAACGTCGAGCCAGCGAGAGCCTTTCAAAGAAAATGAAAAAAGGCTCTCAATGACAAAGAGACCAGCGTCCAATCAATAGCTGATTGGTCCTCAGGAGATCCACCAAGTGAGCCGCCTGCCTCCCGGCCCAGTGATACAGTCCTAGTTATGATTTCTTCTCGGGGAGACGGTAGGTCCAAAGAGTTCGATGTATACGACTAAACCCAAACAACGTCACTGGCTTGGTCGTGGCGATTTCGAAATCCCAAATTGCAAGCTGCTCCGAAATCTGTGTCCAGCTTTGACCGCTATCCGCCGAATGATATATCCGCCCAGCAGCAGAGATAAAAATCGACGTTTCAGAACTGGGGTCAAGAGCAATGTTACTTGGGCCACCGGGGCAAGGAATCGAAGTCCAGTTTTTGCCATTGTCCTTACTTCTCCACAGCCCTTTCCTTGAGCTGGCAAAGATATTCCCGGACTTTGGGTGAATAGCAACATCCGCGCTCAAAGAGTTATCCCCAACATCAGTCAATTTCAGCCACTTTGGTTTTTCGAACGAACGTCGATACAAACCCGACTGGGTCACAGCATAAATATTGCCAACAGCATCTAGAACCATTCGCTCCGGAGTCTCAGTCAGCGCCTCTTCTTCCCTCCACGACTTTCCGCCATCTCTACTGATAATGGTCCTTCCATCCGAACTTAGTGTCACGAGCCGACTATGATCAGTCGGGCAGATATCAGCGAAATAGATATTCTTGACTTCCCCAAGTTTCTTAGGAGTCACATCCTGCCAAGTCGTTCCATCCTTACTGAAATAAACAATCTCGCGGGAGTTCGCGATCATTGCAACTTTCGCGTTGTCCTCATTCGTTGCGATCCGAAACTCCTGAACATGCTTAAAATCAAGGCTCATCGGAACGCGGTTCCAGGTTTTCCCAGTGTCCAACGATTGAAAGATCGCCGATCAGTCTCGACGGCCTCTCCCTGTTGCTCAGACAGCCGAACAAGGGCGTAGATTGTTGACGGCCTATAGGGATGGGCATGGAAGCCAATCGTTGAATCGACCACTCCTTCCACCGTGTTCGGCCCCACGATTGTCTCTTTCCATTTCGGAAGAGTAGCTGTGCAACCAGAAAATACCGACACGATCAATGCAATGGGTATAGCCTTCAACATACAAACTCCAATACGAATTCAATGATTCTGTTGCCGCGCTCTATTCGCTTTCAAAAGACAACAAACAGTCAAAACCAACAGGATAGGGAAGCCGCGCCAATAGCGAAGATCTCATGAGCTTTTTTCTCCCAAGCGCACGGGTGGCACCTACAAGCCAAACAAATGGGGAACAGCTCAACAAATGAGCGGAAGATCATTTACTGAGCTGTATCAAGGTGCTCGACATTATTTTTAGAGCCTATCAGGCTCCAAACAGTGATTGCTGACCCTCATCCTCGGTCTTTGCGCCTTTTTTAGAGGCTTTAGGGGCCTTCTTCGCCTTTGTCTCGGTCTTAGCAGGCTTTTTCTCGGCTGCAGCGCTCTTTTTAGCGCTCTCAGGCTTAGTTTCCACCACTTCTTCCGCAGCAGGTGCGGCAGAAGTGGGAGCAGCGCTTCCAGACAGTCCTAATTGATCGTAGAGGTCCTGTTCAGAGATCACTTTGACCCCTAATTTTTCAGCCTTAGCCAATTTAGAACCGGCTTTTTCCCCAGCGACTAATAAATCCGTCTTCTTAGAGATGGATTTAGAAGCCTTACCCCCGGCGGCCTCAATTAATGCGTGAACCTCGTCCCGACTTCGCTTCGTCAATTTCCCTGTGACAACAACGCTCATATCTTTCAATATGTCGCCTTTTAATTCGCCTTCGCCTTCCTGAGTCACTGGTCCAGTATCGACAACGGCTTTCTCCATGAGAATGCCCTGCTCTTTAAGCGCGGCGATTAACTGCTGATTCTCTTCGTCCTCAAACCAGGCGACGATCTCTTCGGCCATAACCTCGCCAATTCCATCGACTTCAGCCAGTTTATCTTCAGTCTGCTCCGCGAGCTTATCTAAGGATTTATAGGTGTCAGCGAGGAGCTTGGCGACGGTTTGACCGACGTGGGTGATGCAAAGGGCGTAGAGGAATTTGCCCAGGCCTCGGGTCTTAGAATTCTCAATGGCCGCGATGACGTTCTTCGCGGACTTCTTCCCCATTCTCTCTAATTTTGTGACTTGCTCTTCGGTGAGAGTGTAGAGGTCGACAAAGCTCGACACTAATTCCTTGGAGACTAATTGATCAATCAACTTTGTGCCGAGGCCTTCAATGTCCATCGCTCGGCGGCTGGCAAAGTGTTCTAGTGAACGGCTGACACGCTCAGAGCAACGGATATTGGTGCAGCGCAGCACGGCTTCGCCTTCTTTTCTCGTTGTCGGCGCCGCGCAGTTTGGACAGTTCTCCGGGGGCAATAATTGAGTCTCTTTCCCTGTTCTCTTCTCTGGCAAAGAGCAAACAACGTACGGAATGATCTCCCCCGCTTTTTCAACGATGACATGGTCTCCAAGGCGAATGTCCTTGCGAGCAATCTCATCGAAGTTGTGTAAGCTGGCGTGGCTCACTGTTGTTCCCGCTAGCTCGACCGGGTTCATGTTGGCGCGAGGAGTGATGGCGCCTTGCTTACCGACGAAGAA
>JARGOJ010000361.1:2922-8124 GCA_029210225.1 Planctomycetota bacterium | reverse complement strand
TTAGTTCCTGCCCAGAAAAGCGTGTTTTGACGTCGTCTACTTCGAGGTCTGGACACGTACGCTGTTAAAAATCATCTTACCTGTTGGGTAAAAACATCAACAACAGAATTTCAAGGCAGTCGTTCGGCGGAAATCCACCCTTTTGCCAAATGACTGACTTCAAAGTACACGAATTATCCCGATCTCCCTCGAGACCATATTTATGCCGGTCTATTGATGTCTTTTCAGTTCAAGTTGTGCCTCGCCAACATCAATAGATTTGCGCTGATCACGCTTCCCCAAACATAAGAACGAAAAGACTCTAAACTCCTCCAAGTGCAACGGTTAAGACCAAAGCATCGCTTGAGGAATGAAATCCCAGCCTCAATTCCTGCTCGAAACCGCTTCAGCTTTTTGTAGACCCAAGCACTCTTCACCATTTCATTGATTTTGAGTCCGCATCTCTTAGAGAAAGACACGTCTTTCACGCCCAACTTCTTTAGTTCTAGGACATTGCTTCTTGAAGCGTAGCCCCCATCAAAGCAGATCTGACGAGGGTATTGTCCAAAAATTCCTTCCTGCCTTTCAACCAGAGTCACTGCACGTTGTGAATCGGCTGGATTGCCCTGTTCAACAATACAATCCAAGATCAATCCTGAGGCTCCTGTCGCAAGATTGATTTTATGTCCATAATAGGTTTGGCGTCGGTCCTTAACGATGATATCGGTGTGTTCCTCAAAGATTGACACCACCTTGTCTTCAACGGGCACCCTCTCAGAGCCAAGAACTCGTCTTTCCGCTTGGCTCAGGACCTTTTTACCCAGTTCGAGGTAGTGCCGAATTTGATCAAGCAATTGATGGACTTTCGCTTCAGCGGAAGGCGCCTCGTATTTCTTTATCAGGCGCTTTGCCGCAGAGAAAGTCTTCTTCGCTATCTTAAAGAGATCACAATACAAAGCATTCCTTTCCAACTTTCCTTTGGCGTTTCCAATTGCGATGTGGCGTCTTTTTGCGCGACGAGTGTGATCAGTGAATCCCGCGCTGAGACCCGCTGGGAGCCGTCCCATAAGCCGAGCTAAAACTCGAATGGTGTCGTAGAGCAACGAGTTGTCTGTGGGTGCATGGATATTGGACTCTACCACTGTAGAGTCGAAGCGAACCTTACGTCCTTTCTCAACTCCGTTGTTTTGGGCGTGTTGCAAGAGGACTCGATTGATGCTCTCCAGAGTCGAAGCAGTCAGCTTCTTGAGATTTTGCTGGAGGCTCTTGGCGTTGAAACGATCAGAGAAAGATAGTCGGCAGAAGTAACGGTATGTTGTTGAGTCGTGAAGATGAAAAGCAAGTTGCTCGTAACTCAAGGACTCCAACTGCTTGAGAATCAGGATGCGAAGAACCTGGTTAGCACTAAGACCCGGACGCCCCCTGGAAGGATTTTTGAGATGGCGTGTAAGATCATGAAGAACAAGGTCGAGGATCTGTGGGTGTTGGTCGAGGATGCGACCGATAGCTTGAAGCTCTTTGGCATGCTGATGAGGAATTGGGGGTGGCATCAGGGCACCTTGTTTGTTTATCGTTTTTCGCATCGGAGTGTTCTTTCATTTTCGTTGACGTCAGTGAATAAGGGGTTTGTGGTGAATTCTCTTATACACTAACTACGAAAATGAAGACCTCCGATTTTCATTACTCATTTGTTGTCAACGACTTAGACTTTCTGGGCGGGAACTAGTTAGAGATCATAAGAAAGAGAAGAATTGGGTCAAGGCAACATTGTTGAGACCTCGTTCCTGGTTGAGAAAGAGCTACGACAAAGCGAACAATCGAATCTGGTTGTTCATGGACGAAATGAATGTTCGCGGTTGGAGCAACCACGATGGAAACTCACGGAAGTAGGGCTGGAAGTACGACGCACAGAACTTTCGGTCCGACACCAGATTCAGATCTCGATGTTTTGGTCGAACTACCTGACAAAGCTCTTGATGACACTGCAAAAGCTAGGAGAATGTTTAGGGACTTAGCAGAATTGAGGAGGCAACATTGAAGAGAGAAAAATCACCCGCTCGAATTGAATATTCTGCCTAAAAGCCAATATGACCAGTGCCAGAGGAATAATAGTCCGAAGATTGAAATAGGGAAAAATATGGAATTGTCAGTAGCGGGGCAGGAAGCGATTGATCGTGTTATTATTAGTCATTTTCAAGAGGAGTCAGACGACGATCTCTCCTTTGTTTGTAGGATTGACAGCCAAAAAGTAGTGCATTTTTTGGACTTGAGGATTGACGAACCTTACTTAGTGAAGGAAGACGAGCAAGGATTTCTATTGAACTGTTTGTGTGTCGCAGTAGGACGCACAAAGGGTGATGAGGAAGGGCTTGCAGCAACAGAGCCGGCCGTGGTGTTAAACAACATTTCTTTTGTTACGCTATCCAATGACGTGCTCATGTTTACAGGGAAGTGTTCATGGCAAAAGTTTTAGATAGTCGGGGCGAATGCCAGATGAGAGGACGCTTTAGTTAGAACTAACTGCCACACTGCGTAAGAGTGATTGCCACAAAACTCTTTGTAAATCTAACAAGGCTTTTGCTAGCGATCAATTTTACTGAAGTGCTTTGACCGTTAACTAGCTTACTCTTAGGAGAAGGATTAGAATGACGAACTCAAGGGGAAATCCAGTGCTTGTTAAAGGTGATATAGTGAATTGCACAGTCTATGAAATCACTGATAGATTTGGTGTTTACGCCGAGACTGCCAGTGGAGTCACTGTATTGATCCCTTTGTGCGAGATGTCTTGGGATGTTAGAGAAGAGCCAGAGGAAATAGTCTCGATTGGAGGTGCTGTTGAAGTCAAGATAGGGGGATTTAACAAAGAAGTTGCCATTGGCTCCATCAAGGAAGTAAGACCGGAACTTAACCCATGGCATGATCCCAGTCAATATAAGGTCGGTGATGTTCATGTGGGCACAATCATCAACACGGTTGCAAAACAACTTGTATTTGCTTATTTGCCAAGTGGAGCCTCTGTTCTGATTCGGAACGCTGACCCACGCGCCTACAATACAGGTCAACAAGTCAAAATAAGGTTGATTGAGGTCGATCTGGAATACCAGGCGTTATTCGCAGAATTGTGTACGGAAGATCACTTCTCCTGAGGGAGGTGATTCGAACCCAGCCAAAGTCACTCTTGGCGACTTTACAGATTCAGAGAATCGTTGAGTTGCGAGAAAGAACTAGCTAAATGAAAGAAAGGGCATGCTCGCGAACTCAGTCGAATCATGCCCTTCCGTTTCGGACGAATTGTTTAAGCGAATGTGATAGGAATTAGTAGAGCTTCCGGGTCTTCTTCGTTCTTTTGGCCGCCTTGATAGTGACCTCATGAATGAAATCTCCCCGTGCGATCAAGAGCGTGAACTCAGTGCCGGGCTTGACCTGACTCATGTATGACTTAAAGGTCTTAAGGCTTAAGATTCGGCGGTTTCCTTGAATCCACTTGGCCTTAATGCTAATGATTCGGTCTCCCTTCTTGATACCCGCTTTGGCTGCGGGGCTCTTCGCCATGACAGCCCAAACATCACGGTGCAAATGCAGGTTAAGGCCGATGCGGCAACCCTCTGGGTCGTGACTGTATTCATACGAAAATGGATTCTCATCCGCCGACGCGAGGCTTGACAGTCCAAAGATCAAAACGAGCCCCAGAAACGCTTGTATGACGCCCTTCCAAGAACTCCTAGCGATGTCTATCTTGCTATTCATTTCAATAATTCCAATTCTATTGAGTGCAATTTTTCAAAACAATCTTCTACTATTAGCCAAGAACCCCTGAAGACTTTGATCGTTAACTTGTAAGAAAATGGTAAGTTGCCAAGAACAGAGCTTTGAAAGAGGTCAAGCTTGCGCGTAACCCATACAAATATGGAGCCCGGAGCGCTCCCCAAAGACCTGGAGATTCTCTTCGACTGGGACATTGTCATGATGGGCACGATCAAAGGTCAACGTCGCATTGTGGAGCCATGCGATCTACCGTTGAGCGCAGAGACCATAGAGGAGTTTGATCGCGTCTATAGAATCTTTTCGAACCTAATGTTTGAAGACTCCGAGCCAATGCGTGATGGCCTCGACTTTGACGACGTCGATTGGCGTCTCTTTCATGGGCGAGCCGTCAAGCTATGGCGCTCTGTTTATGAACAGCTTCGGGGCCTTCGATCGGTCGCCCTTCGCTCATCTATTTATCACATGAGATTCAGTTCACCCAGGGAATTGGACGCCTTTGAGCAATCCCTCCAAGTGGAACTTCAATAATTCTCTGTTACCCTGCCGCTCTAGTTTTCAGCTGTCTTACTTGGCAGATGCTTCAAAATGGCAAAGTGCAGAATCACTCCGAAGGCAATGCTTGGAGCCGCATCGTAAATGATCGCCCCCAGTCCCATTTTATTCCAAGTGATCGCCACGGCGACGCTGCCTATCATGATGGCGAGGGCCTTGAACTCCGTCAGCTTCTCGCCCAGGGCATAGACAATAATCAGCGGCGCAAAAGCAGCGGCCAACATAGACCAGGCATCAAGCACTAAAGTAAAGACGCTGTCCGATCCCATGAGTGAGATTCCCAAAGCAACCAGTGTCACAAAGACCGTCGCCATCTTTGTCGCAAAGACAGAGCTCATTCGCTCCGGAGCAATGTCATTGGTCACCGCTGCGCTACAACTGAGAATCTGAGAATCCGCCGTCGACATGGAGGCCGCGAAGATACCCGCCAAAACCAATCCAATGAGGAAATCTGGCAAGAGCCTTGTGGTCATCATTGGCAAGGCCAACTCTTTGTCAAACGCCGCTGTATCCGGAAAGATAAGCCGGGCCGCGAGTCCCACAGAGAATGTAATCAGGCAGAACATTAAATAGAAGCTGTAGTAATAAGTCCGCGCCCGGGCCATGTGCTTGGCATCGTCTAAGGCCATAAAGCGAATCATAATATGCGGCTGAGCGACAATCCCCACGCCCCCCATCACATAACCCAGAATGAAGAGCCCAATGGCCAGCACCCCGGTTCCTACCTTCTCAGGGAACAAGGCCAGGTAACCCGGCGGAAGCTCGGACAGCTTCTCCAAGGCCACAGTCAATCCGCCGATCTCAGAGACCCCGACGAAGAGCATGAGTATCATAGCCAGGAACATCACAACCGTCTGAGCCGCGTCCGTCCAAATAGACGCACGAATACCCCCAGCCAGGCAATAG
>JARGOJ010000361.1:0-2912 GCA_029210225.1 Planctomycetota bacterium | reverse complement strand
CCCCGCTTTGAACTGGGCCGCCGCATAGGCTCCCAGGAAAAAGACCGTGATGATCCCTGCGAGAATCCTTACATACTTAAAGTTGTGACCATCCCAGGTCGACACCAGAGAACCAAAGCTCAGGCTCTTTCGCTCCTGAGAAATCACTCGCATCTTCTTATGAATGAAGAAGCTGGCGAGAAAATCTCCGGCCATCCACGCGAACATGACCCAGATCGACTCCAAGCCATCCAGGTAGGTATAACCAATCGCGCCAATGAACATATAGCCGCTGTTGTTGGTCGCCATAGCGGAGAGGCCCACAAGCAGCGGACTGACTTTGCGACCGGCGAGCAGGTAGTCGCCATGACTCTTGTCACTCTTAGTGGTTGACGCCGCGCCAATAATGACGAAGAGGATGAGGAAAGCAATAAAACTGGTGATAATCATAGGCGGATTAAAACAAAGCGCTCAGCCCCTGTCAAAAGTCCGGAGGCGCTTTTCTTCGAAGTCCCCCGCTGGCTTTACTGACGCCGATTGAGAGCTCTCATTGAGTCTCAATGTTCAATGTTAATCCGCCAGTTATTTTGAGGACAAGGTTTAGAAAGAGCCCGGTAATCAAGGTTCCTACATAGGCGAAGATGCCATATCCAACTGCGCTTGCGAGAGTGGTAAACAAGATGATCAGCCAATTGGGATACTCAACTCCGGGCTGCATTGGATTCTGGGCAAGCGCTGCGAGAACCCCTCCATAAAAGAAGCCTCCAAAGGCTCCGGTGGCGGCTCCAATCAAGGCGTAGATGTTCGCGAAAGAAATAATTCCAATACTCTTTATGGTCATTCTTTCAGTCATTCAAACTCCAGTCTTTGTCATTTAGTTTTCAATTCCTAAACTCAATCATTGCTCTTGTCAGACGTGACCCCGGTAACTTCGGTCTAATTTGTTTTGTGACCCTCGATTCAGAGTGAAAGCAAGATCGACGCTTTAGCTTTGCCTGTTTCAGGTTTACAATAGGGAGTCATTCTGGAGATTTGAACGCTTGGGGCAAGTTCGTGGATAAAGTGGCCATATTTGTCGATGTGCAAAATGTCTATTACACAGTCCGACAACAATTTCAACGGCACTTCAATTACAACACCTTCTGGGCTCAGGTCACCAAAGATCGCGAACTCGTTGGCGCCTACGCTTACGCCATTGATAAAGGCGACGCCAAACAACAAAACTTCCAACAAATCCTGCGGCGCATTGGCTTTGAAGTCAAACTCAAGAACTTCATTCAACGCCGCGACGGCTCGGCCAAAGGCGATTGGGACGTCGGCATCACCTTAGACATGATGGAAGTCGCCCCCACCGCCGATGTCCTGGTCCTCGTCTCCGGCGACGGTGACTTTGCCATGCTCCTCGACCGCATCCGCGACCGACACGATAAAATTGTCGAGGTCTACGGTGTCCGAGCCCTCACCGCGGAAGCGCTCATCGATTCGGCCCACCGCTACTACCCCATAGGCGGCGAGCTGCTCCTCTAAGCGATCGTTTTTGATAGACGGGTGAATCAAATCGCTGGGGTTGTCTGGGCGTCTCAAGAGGGGCAATCCTTCAGAGAACACCAAGCCAATAGGAATGAGAGAACGCGATGAATCCTTCTCAACTCTTCGCCAGCTACGCCTTTGCCTTTGAAAAAGCCCATCTCAGCGACGATTGGACCGCTGTAGAGGCTTTTTTTGCTGAGGATGCCGTTTACCTGGTTGCCGACTCCCCTCTTTTCGAAGGACGCTGGCAAGGTCCTAAGGCGATCACCCAACATCTTAAAGAGAGCCTCGATCAATTTGACCGGCGCTGTGATCAGCGATCGATAGAGCTTGTGTCCATGGAGGAGACGGAGGGAGGCATCACTATCCAATATAAGGCGTTGTATAAATTGGGAGAGGCAGAGCTGAGCTTCCTTGGCTCAGAGGCCGCTCATTACCAGGGAGACAAGATTGTGCTCCTTGAGGATCACTTCCCGCCAGATTCGGTGAAGGCTATCGAGGCCTTCGCGATCGAGCACAAACTCGTATAGAAACGCTGTGTGTTTGGCGGCACAGTATGAATTTTTTCGCGACTTTTCCTCCTCCTTTAAGGCTCCTACCAAAGTGGAGGTTTGTATCCCTCGTTGCTATGCTTGCCTCTCCATACTCACTCTTTGTTGGCTCTCGTTGGTGCAACGAGCATCGATGGAAACCAATTAAAGAGTGCTGTGGATGCTTTTGTAGTACAGTTGGCATCAGCTTGACCCACAATTTCTTTTGTTAACTTTGGCCAAAAATACCGAGTGTGATAGGCTTGAGACATAACAAGTGTGGGTAATGTCGCTTTTGGCCGTATGGGAATGGTGAGTGTTTTTGGATGCTTGATCTAAGCTTTGACTATGAATCCTGTGTGAAGAACTCCGAGAAGGTTGCTTGGAAGCTCGATGAAGTGTTTCCAACGGACTCGACCCTCGACTTCTCGCGGAATTTCCTTCCTGATTCTTTGACCCGAAGTTCTAGAGCGTCTTGCCTCACGAAGGATGAACAGCGTCAGCTCAACCAAATCGCTAGCAACGCCTATCTCAATATGTTTGCCTTTGTTGAGGAGTTTATCTTGGCGACGGCGGTGCAGCATGCGAACGCTGAGCTGTTCAACGATCACATGACCGTTCGCGCTCTCACTCGTTTTGCGGATGAAGAGATCAAGCATCAACAACTGTTTCGTCGCTATACCAAGGCCTTCGACCGAGATTTTGGTGTGCCTTGCGCTGTTTTGGAATCGGCCGTACCTGTCGCTCACGTGGTCCTTAGTAAAGGCCCTATCGCGGTGTTGATTATCACCCTACATATTGAGCTGTTCACTCAGCAGCACTATGTCGAGTCGATTAAAGATAATGAAGACATCGATCCGTTCTTCGCCAGTT
>JARGOJ010000360.1 GCA_029210225.1 Planctomycetota bacterium | reverse complement strand
AAAAGCGAAGTTGGCCGAGTCACAAGGCAAAGTGAAAATAGTCTTAATTATTCCCTGAACGATTCGGGTTGTTAGAGGTCTTTCATGGGCGGCAATTGGACCTTAATGCAGCGGCAGGTCCTCCTCGTTATCCTTTCCACCATCTTTGTTCTTGGAACAGGCCTCTTAGGTTTGTTCTTTGTTGATCAGCTTGGACAATCAAGCCAGCGCTTGGCGAAGGAGACCGCCCCCAAAGAACGCGAAATGGCGAACCTGAAGACCGCCGTGCTGCAAGCCACGCTCATTCTTCGTGACATCGTGAATGAGTCCATTCACGATGAGAAGCGTCACGCCGAAAAATTGAAGGAATACAATCTTCAGTTTTCCGAAGCTCAAAGATCAGTCGAGTTTCTCAATGAGAAAACCGACGCTCGGAAAGTGATTGACCTGACAAAGTTGTCAGGCGTTCTCATTCGCTTTCAAGAGCGAGGGAGCCAGGTTTTACGGGTCAGTCAAGAGCTGGAACTCAGCAGCAATAACTACTCGAAAGCCGTGAGAGCTTTCAATGGCAGCCTTGATCAATCCTTAGTGACTCTGAAAAAGACGGAGAGCATCGTTCGGAAAGCGGCGATTCAAAATAAGGGGGAGAAGGATACAAACAACACGCTGAACCTTATCGTGGTTTCTAATATTGGGTCTCAGTATTTTGGCTTCCAGCGGAAGATTCAGATCTTGGGTACCTTGACCTTAGAGAGTGAAATCGATGCGCTCTTCGATGACTTTGGAGACCTTGAGGATGAGCTTGACAGCAACTTTGAAGCACTCAAAGAGGGGCTCAGTCAACTCGAGTCCAGTGATAAAAAGGAGCAGACAAAGACTTTCGACCTGATCCTCGACCTATCCCGCCAAATTGAAGCCCTAAAGCAACGGTCTCTTCGCTGTTTTCAGTTAAAAAGGTCGGCGTTGACATCGAAGGCGGCCGTCGAGAAAGCACTTGAGTTGCAAGGCTCAACAACGAAGACTATGAACGATATGATCGCCAAGGGTGAGAAGTATATCGTTGCAGAGATGAACCAATCTGTCGAAAACGTCGAGCAAGTCTATCAGACCAGTATTTTCATGACGATAGGGGTGGTCGTTCTAGGGGTCGTCTTGTCTTTTTTACTGAGTGGTTTCATTTCGCAGAGTATTGCCAGACCACTGACAGCGATCACTCGACAGCTTGTTGTTCTCTCTCAAGGCAAGACGCCTCCAACTAAAGAAGAGTTGGTGACCCGTCTCGACGTTGATGCGCAAAATGAAATTGGGGATCTCTCGCGAGCGGTTGTAGACATTAATGAGCAGCTGCAAGGAGTCATCAAACAGGTCGAAATACACAGTCGCTTAAAGACCGACTTTTTGGCCAATATGAGCCACGAGATTCGTACGCCAATTAACGGCGTGATCGGCATGGTCAATTTGTTAAACGGAACGTCTCTTGACTCAGAACAAACTGAGTTCGCGGCGATCGCTCAGAATTCGGCGAACGCTCTGCTCTCATTGGTCAATGATATTTTAGACTTCTCCAAAATTGAGGCTGGGAAATTAGAACTAGAATATGTGCCCTTTAGTCTTCAATCAATCACTGAGGAAGTCGCAGATATCCTTGCAAGCAAGGCCTTTGATAAGAGTTTAGAGATTGCCGTTCACTATCCTGTAAGCATTCCAAGTTACTTCATTGGCGATCCAAATCGATTGCGCCAGATCTTGCTCAACCTCTTGAGTAACGCGGTGAAGTTTACGGATTCGGGAGAAGTTGTCCTCAGAGTTATGTCCATGGAGGAAGGGAAGGACGAGACGACTCTTCAAATTGAAGTGCAAGACACCGGAATTGGAATGACGACGGAGCAGGTCGGGAACTTGTTTCAATCCTTTGTTCAAGCGGATGTGTCTACAACTCGTAAATTTGGCGGAACAGGGCTTGGCCTAGCCATTTCAAAGAACCTAGTTGAGGCCATGAATGGAACGATCACTGTCGATAGCCATGAGGGGATTGGGACGACTTTTAAGATTGTTATTAAACTGCGTAGGCATGACGACCCAAGCGACCTACAAGAGTTGTCCCCGATGGACTTTAGTCAATGTCGGATTCTCATCGTCGACGATAGGAAAACCAACCGAACGATTTTAGAGCACTATTTGAAATCATGGGGGTGTCCAACAGACTTGGCTGATTCTGGAGAGGAGGCGATCAGGAAGATTGCTGCGGCCGAAGCTGGACACACAGCGTACAAGTTCGTCTTGATCGATTACAAACTCAGTGACATGTCGGGTATCGATGTCGCGACTAAGATCTATGAGACTGAGGATAAGTGTCGGTCTCGCTTTATTCTCATTTCCTCCCTTCCTGAGAAGTCAAACAACGCAGATCTTGTTCGGGATCGATTCGCCGCGTGCCTTACGAAGCCTGTGAAGCGATCGGCTTTGTTCAATCTTATGTCCACCCTGGCGGTCTCCGAGTCGACGCAAGCGAAGCTGAAAGATCCAGATCAATCGGCGAGTCCTCCCAAAATCGATACGCGGGAAGGTCGACTGCTTTTGGTTGAGGATCATCCCATCAATCGTAAGTTGATGAACCAGTTGCTGAAGAGGCGAGGTATTCCTTCATATGGGGTGGCCAAGCATGGGCAGGAAGCGATCGATTTGTTTCGAGAGAATTCCTATGACTTGATTCTTATGGATTGCCAGATGCCCGTGCTGGATGGATATCAAGCCACAGAGGCGATACGGTCTCTCGAGATCGAAAGAGGCCAAGACCGAACTCCGATTGTTGCGATGACAGCCAATGCCTTAAAGGGAGACAGAGATCAATGCCTCAAAGTCGGAATGGATGATTACATCACGAAGCCTATTCAAGAAAAGGAGATCGATCGAATTCTTGAGGAATATCTCCCCAAGCTTGAGTCATCCGTTGAACCATTGAATGACAAGCAAGGCTTGTCTATTGAGCAGGCGGCATTGAAGGCGCTTGTCGTCGAAGATAACCCAACCAATCGGATGATTGTCCGCAGTCTATTGTTGAAGAATCAGATTGACTATGATGAGGCGGAAAACGGCGCTGTCGCTGTGAATAAAAGCGATCTCAAGCGCTATGACATTATTTTGATGGATTGCCAAATGCCTGTCTTGGACGGTTATGCGGCGACCGAAATTATTCGAGCGAAAAGCCATGAGAATAAGGAAACACCCATTCTAGCTGTGACAGCTAATGTTATCAAAGGAAACAAAGATCGCTGCCTTGCCGCCGGAATGAATGGCTTCCTATCAAAACCCTTTGATGAAGAGGGGCTCATTGAATCCATTCACGAACTCGTTGGAAATCAGCGTCTCAAGACACCAGACTCGACTGATGTGCTCTTTAGCCCGGCCGTGTTAGAGAAGCTTGTTCCAAACGATTTAGCGCTTCAGAAAGAGATTCTGAACAGCTTTATGATGGAGTTCATCGAATTCGTCGACTCTTTGACCCCATGGCCAGAGACGTTACCTGAGGACATTCGAACAAGTTGCCATTCTCTCAAAGGACTCACTGGCAGTATTGGCATGAGCCGATTAGAGAAGCGAATGGAGACCCTCGAAGCTCAATTTCGTGAGAATGCTCTGGAGCTCGCTGAACAGACCTTTGAGCACTGTCTCTCCGATTGGGAGAAAGCGGCTCCCCTCTTGGGCACCTTCTTGGATAGTTAAGTATTTGAGTGCGTGGCTCTCCTTTTGATTCGCGATGACTTGCATGAGCGCACAAGATCCAGACAACGAAGACCGCCATCTTTATAGGAGTGCTTTCCAGATCGTGGCCGGATGCTTTGCCATTCGAAATAGTTGTGAGAGCTCTTCTCCAAACTTTGTTTTTTTCTTTGAAGAGAAGGGTCAAGCTAACAGCGCCCCATGGTCGATTCTTGAACTATGGTTGTTACAGTGAAATCCAATGTGAAAAGGGGTCTTTGGATATGAGTCGGAACATGATGGCTTGGCCGTTAAATCGCCGCGGTTTACTTGCACACGTTTACCACCCAGTGCGCTCTTGCTCTAAACCTGGAATCCAGGGACAGCTCCAACACGGAGCTGAGATCGAAGGAATGCACCGACCTTTACAGACCAGTAGTATTTGACAAAGAATTCAGGTCTTTTTCGGTATTTCCTAAGGGCCCGAACAAAAATATATAATTTGTTAAGATTCGCGTTGGTCTCATGCCCTCACTCTGAGAGAATCGGCCGCAATGGAAGTCCTAAATAAAGTTAGGGTTTTGGGAAAGTGAAGGCCCGATGAGAACTCGCCGCCGAGCTCGACATCTACTAATCTACGCAATGATTGCGAGCCTATTTGTAGGCTGCCAATCAGCA
This sequence comes from Planctomycetota bacterium, assembly GCA_029210225.1. GTDB lineage: Bacteria > Planctomycetota > J058 > J058 > JARGOJ01 > JARGOJ01. The sequence goes on along the minus strand of JARGOJ010000360.1, from coordinate 3,780 downwards.
CCCGCTCGAGAGAAAGTGAGCAAGGAACGTTCGCAAACAGTCGGGGTTATGCTTGCCATTTTTCCGGGTGTCCTTATTCACGGTACCGGCAACTACTACGCTGGAAAAGAAGAGCGCGCCAAAGAACTGCTCGAAGAAGAAGGCTACTCGGTCCTATTTATGGGCATCGGCGTCGGGCTCTTCTTCCTCGGACTCAATAGTCAAGACAGCGCAGACGACTCTAAAGGCGCCGTCAAAACCTTCCATCAAGCCTCAAGCATTCTATCGTTCACTGGCGCGGCTATCACCGGCGTGATCGGTGTCTTCATGTTTTTCGACTCCTGGTTCCGCGATATCTACGAAACCCCCGCTGCCTGTCGGCAGGCTGACGTAGACTGGGACGAAGAATGGGATGAAGACTTCAGCTCCCCTGATGAGGATTTTGGAAATGAGAAAAAACGCTGATGGATCCGGCAAACTTGCCGCCGGAAACACTCGTCAAAATCACAAGCGCCGCCGCTCGGCTCCTCTCTCCGAACAATCAGAATCTCTATCCCGAGTTCCGAAAACCGAACGGATCCTTAATCTAATTGCCTTTTTACTACGCAGTAAGAAGCCCGCCCCCGTCGAACAGATCCTCTCCAAAGTCCGAGGATATGACGATCAAGCTCAGCGCGACTCCCTCATGAGGCGCTTCGAGAGAGACAAAAAGGTCCTCCGAGATATGGGCATCCCCCTCCAATACAACAGCCTCTCCCAAGGCTTGGAGGGCTATTTCATCTCCCAAAACGACTATTACATGGGGCAAGTCTCCCTTCCCGCAGAAAGTCAGGTCCTCCTCAACGCCCTCGCCAACGCCGCCAAGCGCCAGTCTCGCGGCCAAATTCAAGAAGACCTAAGGTCAGCCCTGCTTAAACTCGGCTTTGACTCGAAACCCCTCAGCGAAGAGAAACACTACGAATCTAAAGCCTTCTGCGGAGAATTTCTCGACCTCAAACTCGAAGGACAAGAAGGCGACGCCGTCAATAAACTCAGCGAAGCCGTGCTCAGGCGCATCCCCGTTCGCTTCACTTACTACACAATAGGGCGCGACTCGACCAGCATTCGAGAAGTCGACCCCTACGGCCTGGGCTTCGCCGGCCAGGCTTGGCACAAAGGAGCCTGGTACCTCGTCGGCTTCTGCCACCTCCGAAAAGCCGTCCGCGTCTTCAAGGTTCAACGCATCCAGGGAAACGTCGAATTTCTCAAGGTCGAGGCCGGAGAAGATCGCTTCGAATTCCCCGAGGACTTTAGGCTTCGTGATCACATCGCAAGACCCCTTTGGGAGCTCGACGACCTGGCCCTCCCCCTCCGAGGGCAACCCGGTGAAGACCCCGCGAAAGCGCGCATAAAAGTGGCCCACTCGCTGCTCTCGCAATTAAAAGAACTTGTCCCCGCCGCCCAACCCGTCTCCGAAGACGCCAGCGGCGCCATCCTAGAACTCCCGGTTCTTCGCTCCCGACCTTTCCTCCGATTCCTACTCAGCTACTCCGGTCATATCGAGATCCTCGAACCTCCCGAGCTCAAAGAATCTCTCCGCGAATTCGCCCGAGAGGTCCTCGGTCTCTACGAGAACTCAGAGCCAAACGGACAGGGGGCCAAGCAGGGTGAGTGATCCGATTCCACGCCTACGCCGCATCCTAACCATGATCCCCTTGCTTCGCTCAAGGCCAGGGATTTCCGTCAACGAGTTAGGGCGCGAGCTCGGCGCAAGCCGCAAAGAGATCCTCGCCGACCTCAACCGCATCTTCCTCTGCGGGGTTCCCCCCTATTTGCCCCACGATTACATCCTCGTGAGCAACGAAGGAGACCATGTCTCAATCGATTTTGCTGACCACTTTGCCCGCCCCGCACGCCTCACTCTCCGAGAAGCCCTCGCCCTAAAACTCGCCATCGAAACCCTCCCACCCCTCGCCGACGAACAACAAGACGCCGCCGACGCCCTCCTCGAAGCCGTTCGCGAGCTTCTGCAAAAGGGACAAGGAAACTCAGGAGAAGGGAGCCCTTACCAATTAGAGAAGCTCGACGGCCATATAGAGGTCCCCGGCTCCGGAGCGCAGATCGAGAAGCTTCGCGCCCTCGGGGAGATTCTTAATAAGAAGCACGAAGTGAAAATCGCTTATTACTCGGCGTCGAGTAACACTCTCAAAGAGCGTTGGATTCGACCTTACGCCCTGCTCGATCAGGGGGGCAATTATTATCTCGTCTCTTATTGTTTGGAGAGCGAGGATACTCGGTCTTTCCGCGTCGATCGCATTCAAAAAATCCTCGACACAGATGGGCCCAAATACGCCATCCCCAATTCCTTTGACCCAAAAGTCGCTGGCGCTCGTATTGGTCTCGGCTCCTCCGACGGCCTTCGGGTTCGAGCGCGATTCAGCAAAGAAATCGCTCCCTGGGTTCGGGAAGATTACAAAGATCATTACATCCAGGCAGAGAAGGACGGCCGCCTTATCGTTGAGTTTCGCGCTGGCTCCATTCCCTGGGCCGTGCAAAAATTGCTCGGATATGGTGAACTCGTCGAGGTCCTCGAACCTCAATCCATCAAAGATGAATTGATCCGCCGCCTCCGTGAAATCGCCGCTTAATTCATTCTTCAACTCCAAAAAGAGACCTTCATGGCCGACGATTCTAAAGCCCACGCAAAAGGGGCCCTGCGCCGACTTATTCACTACGCCAACGCCTATCACGGGACCATCACCAAAGCCACAACCTGCTCCCTCCTCAACAAGATCTTCGACCTCGCGCCCCCCATCCTGATTGGCGCCGCCGTCGACATCGTCGTCAAGAAAGAGGACTCTTTCCTGGCCTCCCTCGGAGTGGGCTCCGTCAAAGAGCAAATGGTTCTTCTGGCTGTCGTCACCGTCATTATCTGGGTCGCGGAATCGGTCTTTGAGTTCGCCTACAAAGTTCTCTGGCGCAACCTCGCCCAAGACCTTCAGCACGATCTTCGCCTTCACGCCTATTCTCATACGCAAACTCTTGAGCTTGCCTACTTCGAGGATCGCAGCACGGGCGGCCTGATGGCTATCCTCAACGACGATATCAACCAGCTTGAGCGCTTCCTCGATAACGGCGCGAACGATCTACTTCAGGTCGGGACCACCGCCTTGTTGATTAGCATCGCCTTCTTCGTGATTTCTCCAGCGGTGGCGTGGTTTGCGGTCTTGCCCATTCCTCTCGTTCTCTGGGGTACCTTTTGGTTTCAGAAGAAGATCGCCCCGAGATATGCCGACGTTCGAAGTCAGGTTGGGCACCTCAACTCGGTTCTCTCAAATAACCTCTCTGGAGTCGCAACAATCAAGAGCTTCACAGCAGAGAGCAGAGAAGTAGAGAAGGTGACTCGGGAAAGCTTGGAATACAAACGAAGGAACGCGAGCGCCATCAACATTAGTTCGCTTTTCTCACCAATGATCCGTATGGCCATTGTGATTGGCTTTACCGCAACCCTTGTCTATGGGGGGACTCTGGCTCTCGATGGGGAGTTGGAAGTCGGGACATACAGCGTGCTGATCTTTATGACCCAGCGCTTGCTCTGGCCTCTCACCCGCCTCGGGAACACCGTCGACCTCTATCAGCGAGCCATGGCCTCCACAGATCGGGTCCTCGACCTGCTCGATACCCCGGTCGGTATCCTTGATGGTACGAAAACCCTTGATTTGAAAGAGGTTAAGGGCGAGCTTGCTTTGGAGAAGGTTGACTTCGCCTACAAGAATGGTGTGCCGGTTATTCGTGATATGAGCTTTAAGATTCCTGCCGGAG
>JARGOJ010000359.1:6183-8153 GCA_029210225.1 Planctomycetota bacterium | reverse complement strand
ACCTCACGGGCTGGCGCGACTCGGGGGTCGATGCTCTGGAGAGTGTAATGGGGACCCTCCTCGCCCTTCCTAACGCGATAAAAGGCCTGTCCCATGGCGGCGAATCGGGGACCACTGACAATCAGATATTTGTCGATATAGGACTTCTTAACTTCGATCTTCGCTGTTTCGAACTTCATGGTTGGCGCGAAGCCTTCGTCGGAGGCGCGAACTCGCGGGGGAAGTAAGACGGAAACCTTGCGGTCGATCGCGGGTTTCTTCGCGGGTTTTTCTTTCTCCGCCTTTAGGTCTGGGCCGCTCTCAAGAAGAATATCGTCGGGCAACGCCCAGAGGTCGCCAAAGTCACCAAAGCCTGCGTTTTGTGGCGAGGCGCTGAACTCAGCGGTCAATGCCTGTTCGATGGATTGAGCGACGTTCTCATGTTCTTTGAGGTGCTTTTTCACGAAGGTGCGAGTTTGTTTTCCTCGGAATATCGAAGAGATCCGAAAGCTCTTCACGGTCACTCTCTTGCCGGGGATGAGTGGTTTCGCGACTCCTGCGAAGTCTTCTTCCCGATAACGGCCAAGAATTTTGCGATCTTGAACGTCGACCTGGCGAATGACTTTGGCCTGGGTCTTCTTGTCTTCATCGGGGCGAATTTGGTCGAGCGCGAGTAGAACATCTCCAACACGGCGGCGATACCATTCGGCTTCGAGGAGCGCGACGAGGCGTTGGATGAAGTTTCGGGTGACCAGTTTCTTGCGTTCGATGACACGGAGGTAGAGCGACTCGTTACGAACATAGTTGTAGAGGGCTACGAAGGACCGCAGCCGACGCACCTGATCTTCATCAATGAGTTTGTTGTGGTGGAGGTGATTCGGAAAGTCGAAGGCGGAATCAAAGTCTTTGTCGATTTCCCGGAGAACGTCGCGGACTTGATCGGATGTCGCCAAGTTCATTTGGACGACGAGTTTTCCGCACATTAAATCGTTAATCGCGAGCATTCACGAGCTCCTGGCACTGGGATTTTGATTCATCACTGCGAGATACCCTATTTCAAAAATTGCAGCCTTTATATTGTGACATCATCGGGCTTTCTGTGAAGCAGTTCATCCTAAGATGAGAATTCACCCTCGCCGAATTTTGCCTAAAGATGCTTATGAATCGGAATATCGCGGCTCTCAATGACTTTTATAGCACACCACAAACTTAAGTGTTTCCTCAAGCATAGCTTGACACTATGCCCCGCGAATCCATAGAATTCCTTACTTCGAGGAAGCCCTGGAATCCACATTGTGGGGTTAGAACCGCTATTTTACCTTCGAACAGAAGCCTCTCGCTTCACCCAAATTAGAAATCTAACATTTCGCTAGTTTCAGGATGTTGTCTATGAGTAGTGCTGTCGAAGCCTCAGGCCAAAAGCCAAGCAAGAAGAAACATAAGGTTCTCATTCTCGGGGGCGGTTTTGCAGGCACCGGAACCGCCATCTCCTTAGGGAAGCTTGCTCGCTACGACGATGACATCGAAGTCGACTTGGTGAGCGATGAGAACTACTTCGTCTTTCAGCCCATGCTTCCTGAGGTTGCTGCTGGCGGACTCGAAGCCTCTCACATCGTGAATCCGATTCGTCGCCTCTGCCCCTACGTCAACTTCCACCGCGCCGGTGTTGAAGGAGTTGATCTAGAGGCCAAGACGGTCACGATTCTTGGCGAAGACCTGACCGCTCCTGTGGTCCTCGAATACGACCACCTCGTCATCTCACTCGGGCTCATCGTTGATCTGAAACGTAACCCAGGAATGTCCGAGCACTCTTTGGCCATGAAAACCCTCGGCGACGCCTTCTACCTGCGTAACGAGGTTATCGATCGTCTTGAGCGGGCCGATATCGAGACGGACCCTGTCAAGAGACAGCGGCTCATGACCTTTGTGGTTGTTGGAGGAGGCTTTAGCGGGGTCGAGACCATCGCCGAGATCAACGACATGATCAAGGA
>JARGOJ010000359.1:0-6173 GCA_029210225.1 Planctomycetota bacterium | reverse complement strand
CTATCGACGCATTAAGCCAAGCGAACTCCGCATGATTCTTATCCACTCCCGTGATCGCATTCTCCAAGAGCTCGATGAAAGCCTCGGCTATTTCGCCCAAAAGAAGCTGTCCCAACGGGGCATCGAAATGGTTATGAACTCTCGCGTCCAGGATGCTTCAAGCAACAGCGTGAGATACAAAAGTAAAATCACCGGAGAAGTCACCTCCATCCCAACCTCGCTGATCATTTGCACCATTGGAAACGCCCCGCACCCTGTGATCGGGCAGCTGGATGTCGCGAATAAAGCTGGCCGAATCGATGCCAATGAGTGCCTTCAGGTAGTGACAGATAAAGATACCGACGATGAGAAAGTTGTCCCAGGCCTCTGGGCCTTAGGTGACGCGGCTTTCGTCCGAGATGTGACAAAGAAGAAGGAAGACGGCTCTTACAATATTTGTCCTCCAACCGCTCAATACGCGATTCGCCAAGGCACCATCGCCGGTAAGAATATTTACGCGGTCATCCGCGACGATCCTATCCGAGCCTTTAAGTTTGCTGGACTGGGTCAGATGGCGGTGATTGGTCACTTGACCGGTGTGGCCCAGGTTATGGGCTTTAACTTCAGTGGTTTCCCAGCCTTCTTCCTCTGGCGTCTCGTTTACTGGATGAAGCTTCCTGGCCTCCTGCCCAAGCTCCGTGTTGCTTTGGACTGGTGTATCGACCTGTTCTTCCCCACTGATATCACCCAGATGCGTGTTTTCCGCACGGAGAAGGTTGATCGCTCTCACTATCACAAAGGCGCCTGGATCTTCCACGAAGGTGAAATTGGCGACTCTTTCTACGTGATTGAGAAGGGTGAAGTCGATATCACCAAGGATCAAGGCGAAGGCAAAGAGCCCCTTGTCTTGGCGACTTTGAAAGAAGGAGATTCCTTCGGCGAGATCGCCCTGCTTAAGAAGGTCGCCCGTACTGCAGGAGCGCGCTGTAAGACTCCCGTCGACTGCCTCACGATGAGTCGCACCGACTTCCAGGCGCTGTCCAGCACCTTCAAGAAGTTCCGCGATGACCTCACTAAGCACGTTGAGAAAATCGGCGAGCAAAACAAAATGCGCATGACGAAGCAAATGACGGATCGCATGAGCACTGGAAAGCTGAAAGAGATACTCGAAGACGATCCTGAAGCCAAGGAAGCCGACGGAGACGACAACGGCGCCGAGAAAAAAACCGACAAGGCGAAGTCGAGTGACCAAACGGGGGACAAGTCAGCGAGTAAAGCTGACTCGAAAGAGAAGGAAAACCAAAGCGAGGACAAAGAAGTCAAATCCTCCTGAAAACTCACAAATCCGTTTGAGGTCCTTACTTTCAAGGTATACCAATGCCGTGAAAGCAAGGACCTCTCCCATTCGACACTCATTCCCAAGAGACAATGGTCTTGACGATAAGGCGTCGCATCCTTATTTTTCTCGCCTAGTCCATGGCAACCTCAACAACTAGGCCGGACAGAGACTATGACGGAAAACAACAAAGAAGACATGACCAGCGAAAAAAACGACGAAGACACCAAAAACGAAGACGTCGCTCCGACTGAAGACGCGAAGGCTGAAGGCTCATCCTCGGACGATGCTCAGCCAGTGAAGGACTCTGAAGAGGCCGCCTCAACAGAGGAATCCAAAACGGAGGACGATCCGTCGGCGGATCTTCAAGAAACAGTCGCTTCTCCTGAGACCACTGGAGAGAAGCCCAAGGAAGAGGCCGAGTCAAGCGACAACCCCGACTCCGACGAGCACGAAATCACGGAGGCTAAGAAAGCCGCTGAAAGCCTCGTTCAGTTGAAAGAGGTCTCTTCAAGCGCTGAGCCGTCCGCTGAGACGTCTGCCAAGAAGAGCATCGACAAGAACGCTCCGATCATGATTGAGGCCCGCAACCTCACAAAGCTCTACGGCCGCTTCGCCGCCATTTCCGACGTGAGCTTTAGCATCCCCGCCGGTCAAGTCGTCGCTTTCCTCGGACCGAACGGCGCCGGTAAATCGACGACCATGAAGATCCTCACGGGCTTCCTCTCGCCAAGCGAAGGGTCGGCCCGCATTGCCGGATTAGATGTCACAACGGAACGGATTGAGGCGGCACGTCGTATCGGTTACATGCCAGAGAACGGCCCCCTCTACCTCGATATGACGCCACGCTCTTTGCTTCAATTCATTGGTGAAGCGAGAGGTTTTGAGTCTTTTGAATTGATGGAGCGGATCGATCGAGTCATCCGTCTCTGCCACCTCGACAGCGTCATCGAGAAGCCGATTGGCAAGCTCTCCAAGGGTTATCGTCAGAGGGTTGGAATGGCGCAAGCCTTCCTTCACGACCCCGAGGTTCTCATCCTTGACGAGCCGACATCGGGCCTCGATCCAAACCAAATTCGTTATGTGCGAGACAACATCATTGAAGCCGGTCGCACAAAAACCATCCTTCTCTCCACTCATATTCTTCAGGAAGTGGAGGCTATGGCCGACCGGGTCATATTCATTTCTGAAGGACGGATCGTCTTCGATGGCAGTAAAAATGAGTTCGTTGAATCTCGCCCCAAAATGGACGAGCACTTCTACGAACTCACTCGCCCCGGATTCCAAAGCTGAGAAGATAAGTAAAGGATAGAAGAATGAGCAAAAAAGTTATCCTCGCCGTCTTCAAGCGGGATTTCTTCAGTTATTTCAGCAGCCCCACAGGTTATGTGTTCATCACGTTGTTCATTTTCATGAGCGCGATTGCAGCCTTTTGGCCAGAGCGGTTCTTCCTGGACAACCTCGCCAACCTCAATCACCTCAATGAACTCATGCCCTACCTTCTCCTCTTCTTCGTCCCCGCGATCACCATGAATACATGGGCCGGCGAACGAAGTCAGGGAACAGACGAGCTGCTGCTAACTCTCCCAGCCACAGACACTGAAGTGGTGATCGGGAAATACCTCTCGGTACTTGGAATCTACACCGTCAGCCTTGGCTTCTCACTGAGCCATGTCTTGGTGTTGTTCAGCCTTGGAAGCCCCGATTTAGGCGTCATGTTCGGCACCTACGTCGGTTACTGGCTTATGGGCGCAACGATGCTCTCCATAGGTCTCGTCGCCTCAATCCTCACCACCAACGCCACAATCGGTTTTATCTACGGATCAGCCTTCTCGGCCGTATTCGTCTTCGCCGAGCATATTGGCAAGTTCTTCCTGCCGAAGAAGCTCGCCGAATTCACCGAGTGGATGAGTATTCCGGGCCAGTTTGAGGCCTTCGGACAAGGCCGCTTCCTGCTCTCCTCTCTCTTCTACTTCCTTGGAATGGCTGCTGTGTTCGTCTTCATGAACATCGTCTTAGTCAATAAGCGCCATTGGATTGTGAAGGGTGGAAAGCTGATGAGCCTGCACCAGCTCGCTCGTTGCTCGGCCGTCCTAATGATCGCAATCAGCGTCTCCAGCTGCTTCTATAGTTTGGGATGGGGCGGCGACTTAACCTCGGAACGACTTCACTCGCTCTCGGACAAGACTCACAACATATTGGCCGACATATCCAAGGGTGAAAGCCCCGTTCTTATCGAAGCCTTTGTCAGCCCTGAAGTGCCGAAAGACTATGTGAAGACTAGAGAGAATCTCCTCGCCACCCTCAAAGAGTTTGATCGTATTGGTGGCTCGGGTGTTCAGCTCATCATTCACAACACCGAGAAATACACAGAAATCGCTCGTAGCGCCTTCGATAATTATGGAATCAAGCCGCAGCAGGTCCGTAGTGACAACTCCGGCGTTGAAGACATGTTCCTATCCGTTGCCTTTCGTTGTGGCATTGAAGAAGACGTCGTGACACTTGATAAGGGCTTAAGCATCGAGTACGAGCTGACCCGCTCTGTTCGCGTCGTGACAAAATCGGAACGCAAAGTCATCGGCATCATGAGCACCGAAGCTCGTATCTTCGGCGGCATGGACGCGAGTTCTGGTCAATACTCTCCACGCTGGTCTATCGTCAACGAACTTGAGCGTCAGTACAAAGTGAAGCTCGTTGGCGGCGAGAAACCGATCCCAACGGATATCGACGCTTTGCTCGTCGCGCTCCCTTCAGCGCTCACTCAAACCCAGGCGAATCACCTTCAAACTTGGATACTCGGTGGCGGACCGACTCTACTTATGGACGACCCACTGCCAAACTTTAATCAACAGCTCGCGGCGAGCGCGCCTCGGGCGCAAAAGCAACCTCGAAACCAGCTCGAAGCGATGATGATGCGTCAAAAGGGAGGCCCAAAACCTAAGGCCAACCTGACGCCTCTCTACACAAAGCTCGGAATGTCCTGGGTTCCCTCTGATATTGTGTTCCAGCGTGAGAATCCTCACGTGGATATGCAGCAGTATCCAAAGGAGGTTATGTTCCTCATGCCCAAAGGTGAGAAGAATGGCTTCAACCCAGAGAGTCCTATCGTTTCGGGCCTTCAGGAATTGGTCATGCTCATGGGCGGCTCTGTGAAGAAGAGCATCACCACGAAAAACACATTCACTCCTCTCGTCACAGCCGGCCCTGGCTTCGGCAAGAACTCTTTGGAGACTCTCAAACAAGGCCAAGCCTTCTATTCAGCCGCCGCAGAGGAGTACATTCTCGCGGCTCAAATCACTGGAAAGACTCTGGCCACGATTAAGCGAGACAAAAAGCCCGCGTTTGAAACGATCAACACGATCTTCGTCGCCGACCTGGACATGATCAGCGAGCCCTTCTTTCGCCTTCGTCGTGTCGGTCTTAAAGGCTTGAACTTCGACAATGTGACCTTTGTCCTCAACTGCATCGATTCACTCTGTGGCGAAGATGACTTTGTCCAACTCCGTAAGAAACGCGTCAAACACCGCGCTCTCACGAACCTTGATAAGCTCACCAAAGACTATGAAGAGAAGCGTCAAAAGCGCGAGCGAGAAGCTCAAGACGAGGCAAAAGCGGAGCTTGAAAAAGCCCAAATGCGCTTCGACAAAGCTAAAGAAGAAATTCGTAACGCCAAAGGCATCGACAATGTCTCTAAGAGCATCAAAGAAGAACAGATTGCTCAAATTGAAAAACGTCGTTTCGCCTTTGCCGAAGCAGAAATCAAAGAGAAGAAAGAGACCGAGCTTAACCGCAGTAAAGCCGATAAGGAGATCGCCGTGCGTCGTATACAAAGCAGTATCCGACTCTACGCTGTCCTCTTACCCCCACTCCCGGCTTTACTCCTCGCTCTCCTGATCTTTCTCCGCCGTCGCAAGCGTGAAAATCTTGGGGCCATCGAAAGCCGCATGGTTTAAGGGAAGGTGAATAATGAACGAAGAATATGAAGCAAAACTCACTTTGAAATTCGTCGGAGCCGCTGTCCTCACTGCGCTCCTGGCATTTTTCCTGACTCCGTCTTACACCGCGACTCTTGATATTGAAGGAGACGTCGGTTCTAGCTTTTACCCAGAATTTCAAGACCTCGACAAAGTCAAAGGTCTTGAGGTTCATGGCTACAACTCAAACGCTGGTGAAGTGAAGACCTTCAAGGTCCAAAATAAAGACGGACGTTGGACCATTCCCTCTCACGAGAATTATCCCGCTGACGCCATCGAAAGAATGGCCAAAGTCACGGCCTCTCTCATCGATTTGAAGAAGAATCAATTTGTCTCTGCCCAGGTCAAAGATCACAAGAACTTTAAGGTGCTCGACCCGACGGACAATAAGAACAGTGAAGACGCAAAAGCCGTCAAGAACCTCGGAACTCGCGTCAACCTCCTCGATGATTCCGGCGAATCCGTCGCCTCCTTTATCTTCGGTGAGAAGCTGCCCAATAAGTCGGGCTTTCGCTATGTTCGCACTCCTGGGGATAACCGCGTTTATGCCACAGCTATGGAGAACGTTGACCTTTCAACGAACTTCTCCGATTGGATTGAGCGTGACCTGCTCAAGCTTGGTAAAGGCGACGCGATCAACAAGATCAACATCCTCAATTATCACTACGATGGCCGTATCAAAGACCTCGTCGTCCACGAGCTCAACAAGAAAGACGGCAAATGGACTATGAAGGGGCTGGCCAAAGACGAGAAGCCCTCCGCGAAGGCTGAAGGCCTTGAAGCGAAGCTCACTGATCTTGTGATCACGGGTGTGCGTCCGAAACCAGATAGCCTCCGGGAGTGGTTTGAAAACCCAACTCGCATGCCCAATCAAATTGAGCAAA
>JARGOJ010000358.1 GCA_029210225.1 Planctomycetota bacterium | reverse complement strand
TATGAAGCCAATATGAGAATTTTGAATTGAAAGGACTTAGGGCCAAGAATGGTGAAGACTGTTGGATACTAGCGACACTTCAATCAATTGTTGTCGTTTGAAACAAACAGTTCAGTGTTTTTCTGAGTGACAGGAAAGTCTCTTTTCCACTTAATTTGATGGTAATGCAGTGCCTTTGCTAGATTGCGAGATATCCCAGATTGAATTGAAATGTCGGAGGCCCTAGACATGTTTGAATTGCATGGGCTTCAATTGGAGCGGAATAATTTTGGCGATAAAGAATGCTGATATCACTCCCGGGACAGAGGAGAAAGAATTAGAATATTTAACATCCCGCGAATTCAGAGACAGCGTTCAGACTGTGAGGAAAGATAAGCTTATGCTCGGTTTAATGATGAATTTTCCGCTCACCATCGATCGGATTTTAGAACACGCCCGTCGCCTCTACCCTCACCGCGAAGTGATTACAAAGCTCCCTAATGGCGAGATTCATCGACAGAATTACCTTCAGACCTACAGTCGAGTGAAGCGCATGGCGAAGGCTTTAGGAACGCTGGGCGTTAAAGAAGGAGACCGTGTCGGCACCTTTGCTTGGAACAACTATCAACATCTCGAGCTTTACTACGCGATTCCCGGCGCCGGTGCTGTCTGTCACACTCTCAACATTCGTCTCTTTCCCGAGCAGTTGACCTACATTATCAACCACGCCGAAGACAAAGTCATCTTCATCGACGCGACCTTGCTCCCCCTCTTCGAGCCCATTGCTGGAAGCCTGAAAGGCGTTGAGCACTTTGTCATTTTCAATCATGGCTCCGACTTCAAGACGACGCTTCCAAACGTGTCATTTTACGAAGACCTCATCGACGCGTCCGACGACGACTTCGAATGGGTCACGAAAGATGAGAACAGCGCCATGGGTCTCTGTTACACCAGCGGCACCACGGGGGAGCCTAAGGGCGCGCTCTATAGTCACCGGTCCATGGTGCTTCATACTTTCGGGATCAACCAATCCTCAGGGCTGGGCACCGCAGAGACGGATGCGGTCTTACCTGTCGTTCCTCAGTTTCACGCTATGGCTTGGGGCCTGCCCTACGCCTGTCTCATGGCCGGGGCTAATCTTGTCATGCCAGGGCCGCATTTGAAGGGGCCGGCCTTGCTCGACCTTATTGATAAGGAGAAGGTGACGGTCGCGGCGGGGGTGCCATCGATTTGGACGGACCTCTATCACACTATGAAGAGGTGCCCAGAAGTCGACACTTCGAGCATGCGGGTGCTCATGGTCGGGGGCTCAGCGATGCCCCGCGCGCTTATCGAGGCCTATGAGAAAGAGAAGGGCATCAATGTTCTTCATGCATGGGGAATGACCGAACTCTCGCCTCTTGGCACCGTTTGTCATCTTCAAAGTCGTCATCAGCACTTGTCTGATTCGGAGAAGTGGGACACCAAGGCTTGCCAGGGGACCCCGGTCTTCGGTGTGGAAACGCGCATTGTCGACGAAGAAAACAATGAGCAGCCTTGGGACGGCAAGGCCGTCGGCGAACTTCAGGTGCGTGGATCTTGGGTGATCCGTCAGTACTATAAGTTAGAGAAGAGCGAAAGCTTCACAGACGATGGCTGGTTTCGAACAGGAGACGTCGCGACTATTTCCCCCGAGGGATATATGAAGCTCACCGACAGAGTGAAGGATCTTGTAAAAAGCGGGGGAGAGTGGATTTCATCGGTTGAGCTTGAGAACGCGTTGATGGCTCACGACGACGTCTTAGAAGCGGCTGTGATCGCGGTTCCCGATGAAAAGTGGGCGGAGCGTCCGCTTGCTGTGGTCGTCAGGACCGAGCAGGGCTCTGTTGATTCCGAGGGATTGAGAGCCTTTCTGGCTCCCAACTTTGCCAAGTTTTGGTTACCCGATCGCTTTGTGTTCGCGCCTCAAATCCCTAAAACCAGCGTCGGTAAATTTGATAAAAAACGGATCCGAGTTCAAGTCGCAGATGGCACACTAAACTAGATTCCAACGAAAAATCTGGGGGCCTGACAAATTCGTTGGGCTCTCATTAGCTGCTTAAGTTCATTGACTCCAAAAACTAAAAGACGCAAACTGCCATCGCTGCGGATTTGACAGAAGAAGGGTATGACGACATCACCCTCCTTTTCTGCTAGGATTTTGGTGAAGCGCTTCAGCTTGAACCATTCAAACTAACCTCAAGATGGGGTTCCCCATGATTTTTAACGCGACCGAAATATTGATCGACAGCTTTGTCGATAAGCTCCAATCCGGCTACAAACGTATGTTCGGCGGATACAAGGGGAACTACTCAGAGATCATTGCCTGGGCTGGACGAATGGCCCTTGAGAACATCGCCAACGGTGATGCTCTGTATCACAACGCGGAGCACACGATCTTAGTGACTCTGGTTGGGCAAGAGATTCTCGCTGGGAAGCATATGAGTCAGGGGGGAGTGAGCTGTGAAGACTGGCTCCACTTCACGATCTCGTTGCTATGCCATGATATTGGTTATGTAAAAGGCGTTTGCAGGGACGATGAAGTCGAAAACAATCGTTATGCAACAGGGAAGGGCGAGTTTATCGAGCTCGATCCAGGAGCCTCCGACGCAGCTCTCACGCCTTATCACATCGATCGCGGCAAGCTCTTCGTTGAGGAGCGCTTTGGCGGGCACGCGCTGATTTCTTATGAGGCCATCCTTCAGAACATCGAGAGAACACGGTTCCCAGTGCCAGATATGGATGACGAGGGCGCCGATCATACCTTCGCCGACCTCCTCCGCTCCGCCGACCTCATCGGCCAGCTCGGAGATCCTCGTTACCTCCAAAAACTTCACGCCCTCTTCCATGAGTTTGAAGAAATCGGCGCGAACGCGAAAATGGGCTTTAAGAATACGGAAGACCTACGCCGAGGTTACCCAGGCTTTTACTGGAACTGCGTCTTTCCATACATCGGCAAAGCGCTGTCCTATCTCGACGTGACCCAGAATGGCAAGCAAATCATCGCGAACCTCTACGCCAATGTGTTCCGCCAGGAACACGCCAAAGCCCCGACCAATCGCTGCGATCTGTAGCGTATCCTCCGCGTTGCTGTGAGCTTGAAACAATATAAAAAGCAGTGTTGGGGCAGACCTCTGTGTCTGTCCCGACGCATTTTTTCGCGTTGCTGTGGGCCCTGTCCTTTATGTATGGCCGTGCCGTCTTCCTCTACTTGATCTGCTCAAGACCTGTCTTTACTGGCTCTGAGCGACCCTTCACGACTTTGACCGGGCCCTTCGTGGATCGGTAGATGACGCCGTTCTGATTCCCAAAGTAGTGGGAGCTGGTGACGGCTTCGCTGAGGGGCGTGGCTTGGACGTAGAAGAAGGAGTCTTTTGGTTCGACGACAAAGACGGAATAGCGAAAGCGAGCGTCTTCTCCGTCCTCAAGGTTGGCTGAGAGTAGCTTCTCGGCGACGAGGTCTTTCATGTGTCCATAGCGGTCGTAGCGAGTGCGGTAGATGTTCTCTGCGGACATGATGCTTCGGAGTGTATCGATACCCTTGGCGTCCTCACTGGGTGCCGCACGTTCTTGACCGGGGAGGAAGTGTAGGCCCAACGAGAAGCTTGTGACGAGTATGACGAGCACTATGTAAAGGATAGCGGCCTTGTGGGCGCCAGGGCCCAGAGATTCGGAGGACATGTTCGAACCTTTGCTGATAGGTTGGCATGGCTGAGGCTAGGAAGATCGTTATTTTATAACGTTTCCCAGAGGATCACCACCAAGGCTTTGCGGGCATAAAAAAACCCCCGAAGTGAATTCGGGGGTTTCTACGGAAGATGAAGGATTCGAACCCTCGGACCCTCGCAGGTCTCTGGTTTTCAAAACCAGCGCATTCGACCACTCTGCCAATCTTCCAAGTGCGAGAGACAAAGTTTCTTCTTTTTTGCCTCGTTCATCAATCCCCTTTCTCGGAAGAAGATTCAAAAACTGAACTTTCTACGTAGAGAGGGACCTCTGACTTCAACGCTAACGTAATCCCATCGCTGGGACGAGCGTCCATAAAAACTTCTTCGCCGTCTTTGATTAAGACGAGCTGGGCATGGAAGACCTGTCCATGAACTTCGTTAATAATTACCTTATCAAGCTCTGCATCCAAAGCGTGAATGGTGCCGATCAACAAATCATGAGTGAGAGGACGAAGATTTTCCGTTCCCTTCAAAACACGATCGATGAGCAGCGCTTCGAAAATACGAAGCACAATTCTCAGCTGGCGATCCCCATCGATTTCCTTCAAGAAAATCAATTGTTCGTCACTGCGATCATTAATGAGAATCTGTGAGAGTTCCACGGCGATCATGCTTTGACCTTCCTCCAAGCAGGCGCAGAGTCTAAGGCTTCGTTTGGTCCCTGTCAAACCAGACTCTGTCTTTTGCTCAGGGATTTATCCTGAAAAAACAAAGCTCCTATTTTTGCTCCGAGCTGTCGATAAACGATGGGGAGTCTTTGTTTTTTGAGGGACGCGCCACTTAGCTTGGTGTCTCTTTCTGCGGGGTATGCTTCGGTGTCGGAAAACCTGTTTCAACAGACTTTGGAAATCTTACGGACCCAAACCCGTGAATCGATTTTCAAAACCTGGTTCAGCAAACTCAAATATCTTTCTCATGGAGAAGACGTCATCACGATTGGGACCCCCAATCAGTTCGTCAAAGAGTGGATCGAGGAGTCCGAGCTCATCCATGTCCTCGCGACCTCCCTCAAAGACGCCTTCGGCCTTCCTCTCACACCCTCATTGGTCATCACGCCGCGTTCGGATGAAGAAGCGGCGGATAGCGGACTCTTTCGACGGCTCGATCCGCTGCTCCCCGAAAGCGACGAGCCAAACACCACGTCCCCAAGACCACCAAGCTCCGCGAACGTCCGTCCTCCTTCAAGCCACTTCACCCGGCCCTCGCCGAGCGGTCCCCACTCCCGTGCCCAGACCTCTCAAGCCATCGATCGGTCCGCCTTGAGCCTGACGAACCCAAGCCCCGCTGTGAACGCCGCGCCCGACGCGGAATGGAGCGTGCCGCTAAAGAAAGACTACATCTTCTCAAACTACATTGTTGGCCCGTCCAACCGTCTCAGCCACGCGGCGGCGCTAGCGGTGGCGCAGAAGCCGGGGCAGGCCTACAATCCGCTCTTCCTTCACAGCGCCCCTGGGCTCGGAAAGACGCACCTCCTGCAAAGCGTCTGCTCCCGAATTTTGGCCGATAATCCTGCTTCCAAGATCCTCTACCTCTCCTGCGAAGACTTTATCAATCAGTTTATTGAAGGCGTCAAAGACGGTCACTTAGAGGGTTTTCGCTTCAAATATCGCAACGTCGATATGCTCCTCATCGACGACATCCACTTCCTCGCCGACAAACCTCGTATTCAAGAAGAGTTCTTTCACACCTTCAATACGCTATACAACGCGCAGAAACAGATCGTCTTAAGCGCTGATTGCCATCCTGGTGAGATACCGACTCTCAATGATCGCCTCGTCTCCCGTTTCAAATGGGGCCTGGTCTCTCGCATCGATCCGCCAGAATACGAGACTCGGGCCGCCATCTTGAAGAAGAAGTCGTCCATGCGAGGGTACGACCTTGAAAACGACGTGATCTCGATGCTCGCCGCCCGAATCACCAGTAACATCCGGGAGCTTGAGGGAGCTCTGAATCGTTTGCTGGGCACCGCCCGCTTGCTGAATCAAGAGATCAACAAGAGCTTTGTCCTTGAGGTCCTCGCAGACCTCCTCGGCGACGACAGCGCCAATGTCTCTATCGATAATATTGCCAACGCAGCCATGACCCACTTCGAGCTGAAACTCTCCGATTTGAAGGGCAAAAAACGAACCAAGAAGGTCGCACGAGCCCGCCAAATCTGTATGTTCCTAGCCCGGGAATTCACTGAGATGACCCTTCAAGAAATCGGCCAGTTCTTTGGTGGAAGGGACCACACCACCGTGCTCTATGGCATCGATAAGATCCAAAGCACAAGCGCCGGTGACGCTGAGCTGAATGACACCATCCAGCAACTCAGCCGAAGCGCCCGAGAGCGTGCGATGCAAGGAACCCGGCGCTAAAACCTTAGCGCTGCTTCATGAACTATGAATTAAGCATGCTTTGCTGAACAGGCTATGAGTCTTCATATTGGTGTCTCCTCAAATCTTTAGGAGACACCATGGTCAAGAATCGCACAGGTCAAGAAAAGCTAGCTGCATGGGATAGACGAGTCAATCGTTACGGCTGTCTGTTCTTTGGAGGCTTTGCCGTGTTCTTGGCTCTACTATTTGCGCTGGCGCCGGGTTGGGAAGATTTTCGCTTCGGGGCGAAGCTGATCCTCGTTCTTCTTAACCAGCTCTTTTTCTCCGTGGCGTAATAAGCGCCCTTTTCATTAACCAGAGCTTTGCGAATCATCAATTAATCTTAATTTGAAGAGTGGTCCTTGAAGCTGCATAGTGGTGTTTCTTCCAACTTGACAGGAGAAGCCATGACAAACAAGAGCGCTGAAACTCACGACCTCTCAATTCCAGATGAATTCGAAGACGCTATCCCGACCTTGCTTCAATTGGTGATCGTCGTTTTGCTCATTGTTGCTTTTTTCATGCTCCTACCCAGCTCGAATCGTCCTGACGAGCACGTCCTATCACGCTTCCTCAATCAGCTCTTGGCTTTTGGCACGGGTTAGACTCGCAATCGCCTTTTGTTAACTACTGCTTAATGAATTATGAATTACATGCGCCTTGAAGTTAATGATTGAGCCTAGCATTCTGATCGCTCAACGAAAAGGAAAGGTAGATCACCATGAGACAAGCCTCCAAAACACCTCAACCGATTGAACACGCCGACTCTTCCGCCGATCGATTCCTGGGTCTGATTGGCTTTGTTGCCTATCTCTCGATCGCGCTCATGGTCTTTGACCCTGCGATCAAAATCGCCACTCCATTCATAAACATCTCCTCGCTGCGCATGATCTTCGATCACTAGTTTCGCTGTCAGAGCATGAAGAAGAACAAGGCTGTTCAATTGCTCGGAGCCGCAGTGCTGATAGGAGCCATAGCCCAGGGCACCCCGGTTGATGGCCCGGAAAAAATGAACAACGGCTCTTTCGATGACCGCCCCGAAGAGCAGGGCGAAAGAGCCGCGACCAAGAATATCTAGGGTGTTTTGTTCGACCTAGTCCTTCACTTCAAGTTTGTTTCAAAGAACTTGAGTGTCTTAGCCCAGGCGGCCCGTGCGCTCTTGCGCTCGAAGCGCTGACCTGAGGGATTCGCGAAGGCATGGGCCGCGTCGTATATCTTGATCTCATTCTTAATCCCAGCTTTCTTCAATCCGTCCTCAAAGACCTTGACCTTCGCCGGTGTAATCCAGCCATCTTTCTTCGCGAAGATGCCCAGCACTGGTGACTTCAGAGTCTTTAACGCCTTGGGATCGTTGACGGTCATTCCGTAGTAAATGACTGTGGCTTGCACGAGAGAAGGCTCGGCGAGAGACGCGTTCAATGACATTCCGCCGCCGAAACACCAGCCGATAGTGCCGATTTTCCGGCCCTTCTTGGCGAGGGCTTTCAGCGCGGACGAGAGCTTTGCTTTCGCCTTAGTCGCATCGACAGCGCCCATATACTTTCGTGCGTCCGCCGGCTTCTTTGCGACGTTGCCATCGTAAAGATCAATCGCCATTGTTCGGTAACCAAGGCGACCAAAATGGTCGGCGGTGCCTTTGATATGGGCGTTCAAGCCCCACCACTCATGAATGACGAGAAGCGCTTTCTTCGAGTCTTTTGGCCCTGTTGTATAGACCTTGAAAGTCTTGCCATCAGGGGTCTTTAATGTCTCGTAGCTCCCAGCGAATTTGCTTGGGAGCTTCTCGTTGAATTCATGATCTTTTGGGTCGGGCAGATCTTGCTTCGTTGGCTTAGAACTCTGCGCTTGCGCGGGGCTGCAGCAGAGGAAAAGAGCGCCCAAAACGGCGAATGTTGATAGAGTCTTTGTCATTTGGAGATCCTTCTCGCTTTGCGAGCCTGAGCGCGCTTTTTGCCTTCTTCGTGATGAACTTTATCGTCATCTGTCTCTAATTCGAGGCCGGGAACTTGGACGGGCTTGCCGTTAGAATCGACGCCAACCATGGTTAGGTAACAGGAGTTGGTGTGAACGAC
>JARGOJ010000357.1 GCA_029210225.1 Planctomycetota bacterium | reverse complement strand
CCGTCAGTGCAGCCCACCAAAACCGGGTCGTCGTAGTTTTTGAGTTCACGGGCTGAGAAGCAACCGCCGAAGTGGCCGAGACCGGTGAGGACGCGGTTGTCCCGAGTGCTCTCGATCATGGGACCGATACGCTCGATAAAGCGGTCTTTGGCGCTGACGTCGACGCCAGCCTCTGCATATTTTTCTCGCACGTCTTTGCTCTCTTCCAAATATTAAGAGGGGCCGCAGGCTCTAGAATGCTTGTGTTAGATCGACATATGCTCGGGGTCGGGGCGGTCCTTGTTCTCAAGCAGCGGGCCAAGATCGAAGCTGCCCTCTTCAATCCCAGGAATGCCCTCATGACCGAGTATCATACCGGTGATTATCTG
Source organism: Planctomycetota bacterium (assembly GCA_029210225.1). Taxonomy (GTDB): domain Bacteria; phylum Planctomycetota; class J058; order J058; family JARGOJ01; genus JARGOJ01. The sequence goes on along the minus strand of JARGOJ010000357.1, from coordinate 7,800 downwards.
AGCCGCCGCAGGGGCATGCATGACGCCGTGGCCGCTGAATCCACAGGCGTGAATCAGCCCGTCGACCCGAGGATCCGTCGATAGAATGGGCTTCTCGTCAGCGGTGATTTGATAGTAACCGCAGGCCTCCTGAAACAGGCGCAGTTGATCGCTCTCTAACAAGGGGACCACATCGGCCATGCGCGCTCGGACTTCCAGTCCGTACTCATCGTTCGTGAACTCAGGGTCGACAATGTCCTGCAAGGCCTCCAAGGCTTCGTAGTCAAATTCTTCTTCCAACGATTCGACCGAGGGTGTGCGGGGCAGGGCATCCCAGCCCATGAGCAGAGCATTGCCGGCCTCGGGGCGCATATAGGGCTCTAAATCGCAGACAACCATCGGCAACTTCGAGACGTCGGTGCCTCTCACGGGGGTCGTAATGTAGAGGTAACGCTTTACAGGAATTTGAGGAACAGCAAGGCCTAGGGGACCGAGCAACTTGTTGGAGAGCCAGCCGCAAGCGTTGACGGTCTTCTTCGCTGAGATAGCTCCATTGCTTGTTTCGATGCCGGTGATGAGATTGTCCGACTTGATAAACCCCGTCGCTTCAGCTTTGTGAAGGGTCAGCCCCTTCGCTTTGGCGGCCGCATAAAAAGTTTGCGCCACGAGCAGAGGATCGAGGAAACCGTCCCGCTCGCACCAAGTTGCGCCGAGGATTTCTTCTTGATTGAAGAAGCCCTTGAGTCGTGGGTGAGCTTCGATCTCGGCGGGGCTTAATATCTCAACAGGGACGCCTTGAGATTGCTGGATCTTGGCGCGGCTTTGAGCTTTTTCGAGGAGATCTTTTTGAGTGTAGAGGAGAAGATATCCGTACTCGCGAAAGACCTCGACTGATTTATCGAGACCAAAACGCTCGTTGAAATTTTGATAAACCTTGTATGATTCTTTGCTGAGAAGGATATTCCCTTTGGAACTAAATTGGTGACGGAAAGCGGCCGCGCTGCGGGACGTGCTCCCGGAACCAATGTCCTTCTTTTCAATAAGAATCACTTTGAGTTGGGGATCGGCTTCGAGCAGCTGCCACGCTATAGCAGTGCCGACAATGCCCCCACCCAGAATAGCGACGTCATAGGATTTATCCGACATGTCAAACCTACCTTCGCTTCGCGCTCAATCTATTCGCGGTCGATATGCTTGGTTTTTGTTGGTCAAATGTGCCTTCGCTGGAATCCGCGCGTAGCATACCAACCATGGGGAAAGAGGTAAGACTCAATGGCAAAGAAAACTAGAGGACAAGGTTGGGAATTAATTTCAGCCTCCCGAACCGGCCAACCATATAAGCGGCCAAACAGCGAAAGCCCCGAGTCTCAACGTATCAAGATTCGCCAAGAAAAACGTAATCGAGGCAAAGTGGTCACCGTCGCCACAGGATTCAAACTTTGCGAGTCCGACCTGAAGGCCCTCGCAAAAAAACTCAAAGCCAGCTGCGGCTCTGGGGGAACGTCTCACCCTGGGCAAAGCATCAACGACACCGACAGCATCGAAGTCCAGGGCAAGCACATCGAGAAGGTCAAAGAACTGCTCTCTGGTATGGGCTATCAGACCTAGTGCTCTGTCAGCCTTAAATCCATGGTCTCTGACTGCTCATTGAGCCGTGAATTTCGTTAGGGTTCAGTCATTTAGCCCGCTAAATTCCTATCACCCTGTCTCATTCACAGCCCAATGCTCTAGCCAGAGACCCTATGAATTTAAGAATGCCAGAACACTAGGAGGGAAATTGCTTTCTCCGCTAAAAAGATCTCGTTTTCATTTTAAAACGAAGCGCCTTTTTTAGTCCCATAGACAATAATCATGCGAAGACAATGATTGAAAGGCTCTCCATGACCACTGATGCTCAAAATGCGGACGCGAAACTATGGATCATTTCACGAGGCAAGAAGAAGGCTCGCCCCGTTGAAGATGAATTAGTGGTTGGACACAAAGACAGCTGCGATCTCCAAATCAAAGACCGCAAGCTCCTCGCCGAGCACTTCAAAATTGTTCGCCAAGACGATGGCTTTCACCTCTGCGTTTTCCAAAACGCCAAGGTCAAACTTAATGGCGAAGCGGCGACGTACGCTGAGCTAAACTCCGGGGATACCCTGAAGGTCGGGCCCTATCGCTTTGAATTTGAAGTGGCTGTTGCCGGCGCCGGATCTTCGTCGGCCGCAAGTAAGACACCTATTCTTGTCGCCGCCGCCGCTGGCTTCGTTCTCTTGGCTGGTCTCGGCGCCTTCTTCCTCTTGAACTCCGGGCCAGACAAGAAAGAAAACCAAGATCAAAAAGACTCGAAGGTCGCCAAAATCTCGGACGAGAAAGCAAGCGATAGCCATGACGAAGTGGGCAAGACAAAGCCTGTGGACGACCCCGACGATGTCACTCCGGATGAAGATCCCCTTGATGCTGAACCCAAACCCGATGAAGAGCCGCCCAAGGACGAGGAAAAGGGCGACGAAAAAAGCGATCCGGTGAAGGATGAACCGGAGGCCAAAGAGGACGCTGGCAACGGAGAGAAAACCGAGCCTAAAGCAGCTCCTATGGATCCAGAGGGCGAGCCCGAAGTGCTTCCTGAGGCTGGGATTGATTTAGCGGCCCTTCAATTAAAATACAACGCTCTCATGCAAGTGCAAAAATACGACGAGGCTAAGACCTTGGTTGAAGGAGCTTTGGCGAAGGCGAATGAGACTCAGAAGACAACACTTCAGTCTTGGTTAAAGGCCATTGATAACGCTCAGTGGGCTCTGAAGAAACCCCAGATCGCCAAGCATTGGAACGCACGAGATCGTTGGCTGGACTCCGTTTCTGAAGTGCGCGAACTGGTCAAATATCTCGAACATAAGCAGTGGTCATTCCGAGCGATTGGCGCCACCGGAATTGTTTCCAAGAACGATCCTCGGGCCTATGCCGAAGTGATTCCCTTGCTGAAGGATAAGTCGACGCTGGTCCGGAGCTTTGTCCTCAAAGCCCTCGCGAAGGTTCCGGATGGGAAGTTGAAGACCGCGAAGGATGGCTATCAGATCGTCGAGGCTGTCATTCGGGAAATGATGAAGAACAAGAAGATCACTTATTACAGCAAGGCTTTCTTGAAGGGCCTCTCCGGCGAGAACCATAAGACGAAATCAAAGTGGAGTCGCTGGCTCAAAGATCACAAGGATGACTTTAAGCCAGACATCAGTGAACCCTTTGATATCTCTCAATTCAGCAAGGACGACCTCAGCCGCTATCAACGGGAAGTGATGGCCGCGCAGCGTGCGAAAGCCGGAGGCACGGTTCTCCGCGCCGATCAATTCAAAAGTCACATGGACGAGCTTCGCAAGAATGGCCTGGAGATCGCCATTTGTCTTGATGTCACTGGCAGTATGGGTGGCGTCCTCAAAGAATCAAAAGAGAAGATTGAATCTCTCAGTATGATCCTCGGCACTTTGGTCGGGAACGTGCGTATTGGCCTCGTGACCTATCGGGACGCTGTGGCGACAGTTCTTCCCCTCACCAAGAACTGGAGCGCGTTTAAGAGAGCTCTCGATTCTCAACAAGCGTCTGGTGGCGGTGATGGTCCTGAAGGCGTTGAGAAAGGCGTTGAAGTCTGCCTCTTCAAAATGGGGTGGAAGAAGAAGTCCAATAAATCCATCGTCATTATCGCCGACGCGCCGCCTCACAAGGCGGATCTTCCCCGCTTTGAGGAGCTGGCGAAAGGGTCGAAGAAGGTCAACGTTGTGATCCATGGTCTGTATACAAGAGCCGTGGTTCCTGATATCGCGACCTATGTAAAGATTAGCGGGGGGAAGAATTCAACCCTGGCCTCAGACGCCGAGTTCCTAAAGAACTTCCTGCTGCTCATCTTCGGTGAAGGCCTGGAGCCCTATATCAAGAGCTTTCTGGAGATCTACCAGGAGATCCAGGAAGACCTTAAGCCGAAGCCAAAGAAGAAGTGAAAAGGCCTCTCTCAGGGCTCCTCAATAGAATTGAAGAAGGCTCGCCAAAACGGAAGAACGAGGTCTCCTGCAACAGAATCCATACGTTGAGACTCAATATAGTCTTTGACGCTTTTGTCGAAGAGTGTTTTGAAGCGCTTTGGGTCATGCTTCCCAATTTCCTTGGCGTGGCGCTCTAAACTGCGGGCTAAAAACTCCAATTCATCGACAGGGCGCAAGAATTTGAGTGCTTTGACGCTAGGAACAGAACCTCCCCCCTTTCTGTAGAGTCCCTCAGCTAGCTCAAAATCCCCTGGAAAGCCTGCGGCTCCATTGGCGATAGTCACGCCTAAGGATTTATTCCCGGCCACAGTGATTCCCAACAATTCGCCGTCTAAGTTAAACACCGGACCTCCAGAATCTCCCGGGGCTGCAGGAGCGCTGTGGAGGATCGCTGCGCTTAGCGCACGGGTGAGAAAACCCTGAGACAGGAGGGAGGGGGGCAAGTTCACGGAACTCATTAGAACGCGTCCGGCGGTGACTCGGAGCCTCCCTTTTGCCGTCCGAGCAAAGAGCAATACAGTCTCTCCTAGCTGTGCTTTTGCAACGGGTAAAGGCTCAGTTGGACCCGCCTGCTCTATCTTGATAAACGCATAGTCTTGCTGCGTTCTTTCAAAGAGAAGAAGCCCAGGAGATCGCCCGAATTTACTTTGGACCTTGATGGGCTTGCCCCCAAGTCCATGGGCGACACTAAGAACGAGCCCCTGAGACAAAAGTACGCCGTTGCTGTTTCCTGCGCTGTAAATAGAGACAACCCTTGCTGCATTCTTTTCAATGACAGTATTTGCCTTGGCTCTGGCTTCTTCACTGAGAAAATCACCATTGCGAATCTTGGGTGTCGTGCTCTGACAGGCGCTCGTGAGGATCAAGAGGCTCAGGGAGAAAGAGAATCGGGTCATCGGTCGGTGTTCTCTTCGAGCATGCGCCGAGTGGCGTCTAAGGCATAGGCCGCGGCGAGAGTCAGGAAACGGTTCCGCGCCTGTTGCACAAGAATGCTTGAACCGCGCTCTTTGACGACTTCATCTTTGGGACCAACAACAGCGAGAGTCATGTTTCCTTCAGGCTCCGGACCGGGTCCGATGACGGCTATTCCGTAGGCGACCTGCTCTTGATCTCTGATTTTTCGCGCCAACGCGAGGGCTCGATCTTTCAAAGTATCAGGAACATTTGTTCCGAGAAAAGGCGCTTGCCGCTCGGGTCCAATGAGAATGAGAGCCTTCTTGAGAACGGCTTCGCTGCCCTGATGATTTGTGAAGAAAGAACTGAGGCGACCTCCTGATTCACCCTCAACAATCGCGACCTCCTGGCCCTTCGCTTGAAGCAACTCAATGACCCGTTCGGGCAGGGATTGAGTTCCTCGGGCGCAGATGAGCGATCCAAGGCGGCGCTCACTGTCGACCACAGCGGCGTCGACTCGGGCTTCCGTGCTTTCTTTATCTTCGCCTCGGGCAGTGTAAGTGAGCATGATGGTGCCCTCGGCTTCTTTCACCGCAAAGGCGACCTCTACGTCGTGTTCCTCAACCCCGGCGAGCATCCTGTCGAGCTTGCTCTCTGACACAGCACAGGTTCTTAAAACTCTTTGAGCGATATGATAAGAATCGCCGCCGATCAAAGCCCGGAGCCGTGGCAGCATTTGCTTGCTATACATCGCCTTCATTTCCCGGGGGACTCCAGGGGCGACCATGATCGACGATTGATTGTGCGTCACGACAAAGCCAGGGGCGGTGCCTTGGTCGTTGAAGAGCACCTCACTGCCCACAGGGAACATCGCCTGACTTTGATTGGTATCAGGCATGGCGCGCCCGAGGCGTTCGAAGATATCTCTTATACGATCGAGAGAGCCTTGATCTAACTCTAATTCAACCCCGGCGAACTTTGCGACCGCGTCTCTTGTAAAGTCGTCTGCGGTCGGGCCGAGGCCACCGGTCACAATGACAAGATCCGCGTGTTTAGTGACAACGTCGAGGGATTGAACCATGAGGTCCATATCGTCGGGGCAAGCAATTTGAAGGACACAGGTGATTCCCAGAGCGGCGAGTTCTTTAGCCAGCCATCCAGAATTTGTGTCGATTGTTCGGCCGGCGGTGAGCTCGCTTCCAATGGCAAGAATCGCTGCTTTGGGCAGAGTCATAGAGGTCTTCCTTAGGGCTGGGATTTCTTCTCAGTGGTCTTTGAGGACGCGTCTTATCTTCTCTAGAAACTTTGAGAAGTCCTTGCTGCTTCGTTTCTTGTATCTTTTCATATAAATTTTCAGCGCATCATAATCCTTCAGCGCTAAAAGACAGCGCCCAAGACGCTCAATACGACCAAAGGTCTCATCTAAATCTCCGCTCTTCTGTTGCGCCCGAAGGACTCGCAAAGCGTCCTTAAAGCGGCGGTAGTGCATGAGCAAATTCGCCTCCACGTCAAAAGTGTCTGCGAGATGTTGCCGATAATCTTCAACAAACAGCGGGGCCAAACCTGCGCCCTTTGGTCGACCTTCGCTGAGTCGACTTTCCTCACTCCGCACCTTTCGTTCTTTGAGCCAGGCTCGCTGCTTCACCAGATAGGATCGAATCTGTCCAACGCCCGCTTGGAACCCTTTCACTTTGGCGTAGCAACCCCAAATCTGGTCGGGTTTTGGGTCCCACTTTTCAGAGAGACGCCCAAGCTCCTTGAAGAGTTTGGCGCGCAGGGCGTCAGACGGTGGCCCCATGTCAAAGTGGCGATCTATTCTTGTACGAATCGCTATCGATCGAAAGCTCTGGGGCATCTCAGGTTTGCTGATCGCGAAGCTCAAGTCGTCGATGATCTCTGTCAGCTGCCTGCGCCTCTCCTCGGCCGAAAGATTCGGAGAGATATCCCGGCGCCCACGCCAGAAGCGCGGATAGGGCTCGTTGGGGTATTTCGCCATTGCTCGCGCTAAATCACCGTTCCGATTCAACTCGTTGAGCCATTCTCCTCGAACAATTGGATAGTACGTCCTGGCACGGCTTGCTTGCAGAATGATGTCGAAGAGGCTCGATAGGGACTTTTCTTGATCCTTGGCTTTTCGCACAAAAGTCTGAACCATGAGCATGGCGATGTCGTTTTCACGAAAGCCATCGGGCAAATCGAAAGTGTTGTCCTGACGCTGGGCTTCCAAATAGTGATAGAGCGCGACGCTGGTTTTACTTTTGCTTCGGAAGTGGTGACCGAGGAGCTTGTGGGTCTCGGCGTAGAGTGTTGGTTTGACGATCATGGGAAACTTATCTTCAAGAGAGAGAAGCTTTAGATAGGCGGTTTTGCGGCCTCGGTGGTCCTCGGCAAAGTCTTTCTCCGATTCCTTAAAACGTTGTTGGAGCTTCTTGTTCCACGCTCGCCAAGCTCTCTCCGAGCTCATCTCTGCCGTGCTGAAAAAGCGATCAAGAGCGAGGAAAGCGTCCTCCGTTTTCTTTTCATTGATATCGCTCTTAAACAGCGAATTTAGCGCACGCTCTTCGGATTGAGCGAGGAAAGCGATGCGAACTCGCTTGTTCAGCTCAGGGACGTTTAACAGCGATTGAAACAAACCATTCGCAGCGTCCGCATCTCCTTGACGAACCCGGACGACAGCAAGACCAAGCTTTCCGAGATGGCTATGATTCTTGACGCTGCTCGCCACCTCCTCGAAGCCTCGCTCGGCCTCTTCAAGCTTGCCAGCTCTCAATGCCAGGTAGGCTTTGAGGACCTTTTTTAGAGTGGGGGAGAGGCGACTTTTGGTGACAAGGGCAGAGGGAGGGATTTTTTTGGACTCTAAGATCTCCATGATGAGTTTTTGAAGCTTGAGTCGCGTCAACTCCTTCTGGCCGAC
>JARGOJ010000356.1:7917-8172 GCA_029210225.1 Planctomycetota bacterium | reverse complement strand
CACTGTACAATTGACAGTACCTTTGAAGCGTCCTTTGTATGCGGTCCATTCTTCCTCGGGGTAAAACTTCTTATTCTCGGCGGTGTGGTGGAGATAGGTGTAAATCGCCATCCAAATTTGCCCGAAGAATGCTGGGATGATCCAAAAGTGGAAGATCGAGAAAACGCTCTCGGTCCAAGAGATGAGTCCGATGGTCGTCGCAATGAAGGTCACCAATATGAAGAGCAATGAATAGGCCACGTGACGACGGCGCGC
>JARGOJ010000356.1:0-7907 GCA_029210225.1 Planctomycetota bacterium | reverse complement strand
AAAGAGCCGAATGGGATAAAGGTTCTGGAGATTTTGTAGATCATTGCGCCGAATGGCAGATCGCGTTGCTCTTTTTTAAATTCTTCGACGGTAAAAGGAATCCATGCGTTGTCATAGTTAAGATTCACGCCACCGCGCTTGAGCTTGTTGGTGTGGTTGTGGTGCCCATCGTGGGAGTATTTCCAAGCATAGAAAGGATAGAACATAGGCAAAAGGAAGAAGTGACCAATCGTCGTCATGGCCGCACGACTCTTCAAGAAGCTCCCATGGGCGCAGTCGTGGCCAATGAGAAACATGGAAAAGAAGGCGATCCCCATACAAAACCAGGCCACGGGGAAGAGATAAGTCAGGCCTTCAACCCAGAAAAACCCGGCGAGGGCTTCAGTCAGGGCAAAGACTCCAAAGGCAGTAAGTAGGCTTCCTATCGCTCCGCTCAATCGAGGATGACAAAGCTCTTCAGGAATTGTCCGGCTGACATCCCGAAGCGTCGCTTCCTTGCTCAGCGTCGCAGCCCCTGCGCTATCCTCGGGCGCGCTAACGCCAACCTTATCCACCATAACCCCCACTTTCACAGTCCTTGTTTTGAATCGCGGGATTATAAGCATTTTGACGAAAATCAAAGAAGAATCCTGTTATCAGTCCAGTTTCCTCTAGAAAAGAGTTCGCGAATCGCAACTTTTTAATAGCCCGCAAAGAGCCTCAGACCAACAACATTGCGCAATCCGTCCTAGATAGAATGATCCCGTTTGCTTCCTCAACTATCGCCTGATCCTTCGGCCGAGAATCTTAATCAAGGTAAGTTACAAACTCGTGACCCCCGAGCTGAAGCTGGTCCCCTATCTTGGTGGTTTCATTCTTCGCACCGCGCCAAGTGACTTAGGAGGTCTTATGGTTCAGCGATTACGCATTGGTCGAATATTAGGGGTGGGCGTTATAACGGCCGTTATCCTCTCGTCTTCATTCTACTCCTTGGGACAAACAATGGCTCAGCGTCGAGGGCCTGTGATCATCAAAACTCTTGCGGGAATGGACGGCTGGAGCCATTGGGGACAAGCACCACGATACTTCACGAGAAATAGAGTTCCCCATATGACGACGTATCTTGCGGGTGGTGATAGAGACCAGTTCATCGCCTACCGATCATTCATTCCTGGAGCAGACTCGGAGCTGTTCTTTACAGTTCATGGTGGTCGCGGCAAAGTCTACTTGGTGCTTGAGACCCAGACTCCGAGCACGGTCGAAGATTTAAGTCTCTTCGAGAAGCGTCTGGAGTCTGGGGACTTTGGCCGTGTATTGAAATCTGTTGCTGGGCCAAAAACCAATGAATTCGATGTCCTTATCCGCTGGCATTTAGAGCACTACAATGGGCAACGATTAGGGGTTTATGTTGTCGATGCCAGGCAAGACTCCTGGGCTTTTATCTCGGTCTCTGAGTTCAGTTTTAAGAATTGCGATCTCTCGAAGCCATGATTTCTCGACTGTTCTCCTTGCGCTAAAATGGCATGATTGAAAGTGTCAATAGAAGAACGAAGAATCGAGGATCCCAGAATATGGAGGATGGGAGAAGCAAATCGTTAGTGATTCGAGGAGCAGCAGCTGTCTGGCTCTTGATCGTGCTGGCCCATAGCTTCGGATTGATTGCTTGGTGGTGGATGACTCCGAAGGGCTTTCCCCTTAGTCATAGCCGATTTTGGATCAACAACGCGCTGCCAATTTTAGGACTGGTCGCGCTCTTTATCGGAGGAATCGGGGTTGTCAAAAAAGGATCGTTGGCAACGAAGTCCCTCGCCCTCATTCCTGGGTTTTGGTTGGGTTTAGCCGCGAGCACCGGCATCCTATTCCCAGAAACCGGACTCAGCGCCCTCTATGTTCTGTGTCTGCCAGCTTTGATCCTCTTTTCTTTTACCTTCTATACAGTCCCCCGCTCCAAAGTTCTCATTTTCAACACAATGCTCGGGGGCGCTCTAGGCCTCTTCGCTGCATACTGCCAGCGGGCGCCCACTCCAAGTACCCATGGCCAGGGGAGTCCATGGATTTACCCGGAGCGCAATTCTCTCATTCCGAAATCAAACTTCGACAGCGCGGTCTTTCAGTTTCAAAACCAAGGCGGCACCATCATTTCCTCTCAATCTAACTTGACCGTGAAAGTAAAGCCTCTCCTAACATTCATGAGCCGCTCCCCAGATGGGTTCTGGACAGTCTTCGCCAGCCGTCGCCAACGAGTCGGACCCTTTCGGCAATTGAGTCAATATAAGTCGACCAATTCTATGGCAAGAGCCTTCTATCGCAGTGACATATTCCAGCAGCTGACCTTAAATACTATTGACACAAATCAATTGGCAATCGAATCCAAAGCAACATTGCCCGAGCCTGTGTACTCCCACCTTAATAGTTACTGTCATCTGGTGATTGAAACTGATAACGCCCTCTTCCTCAGTTTTTCACCGTGTCCACTCGCGCTCATTAAGGTCAAGCCCTTTGACTATCCAACAGGACGGCCGGCGCGGATGGCCTATTTCCGGAAGAACGAATTGATGATCGTCGAAGCCAACAACGGGGAGAAAGGGCCATTTAAAGAATTGGCGAAAGGCCCGCTCAAACGGGGACAAGCCTTAGTGATCAGCCTCATCTCAGAGAACAAAGTTCTCTTTCAATTTGAGCTTGCCGATTGGAGCGCAGAGGCCTCCACCGATCTCTCTCCGACAGCAGGCTGGGGGCTGCCCATGAACGCTATTGAATTCTCCAAGTCACGGCGAGGCTATGACATATGGATGTCCCTCGCCGCGACCTCCGTTGGACGAGGTTGGGATAGCGTTGGACACAGCGCTGGCCATTACCGTGGACGCATGGTGCTGCGACGCTTGTCGGACCAACTCCCAAAACAAGCCATTAAAATTGAATAACAGGAACGGACATTCAATGGACTGTCTCGCGAGTCACTCCTGCTTCAGAACTATCGATCGTTGCCGCCCTTTGGGGTGACGACCCTAAGATAAAATAGAGCGCTGGCAACGCAAGTAAGGTCAGTAAGCAATCAGAAATCACTCCTCCCACCACAACCGTCGCTAGGGGTCGCTGTATTTCTGAGCCAACCCCAGTGTTCAGCGCCATCGGAACAAAGCCCAGTCCGGCAACTAACGCCGTCATCAAGACCGGTCTGAGGCGCTGCAGCGCTCCTTCTTCAATGGCTGTGGCGAATTCACATCCTCGACCAATCAAGGTTTTTATCGTCTCTACGAGGACCAGCCCGTTGAGCATTGCCACTCCGCAAACGGCCACAAAGCCAACCCCCGCAGAGATCGTAAAGGGCATCTCTCGAATCCACAGCGCAAAGATCCCCCCAATGGTCGCGAACGGCGCCCCTGTAAATATGATGAGCGTGTCCCAGACAGAGTGAGTGCTCACGTAGAGGAGAAAGAAAATCATAGCGAGCGCGAGGGGCACGACAATCATCAATCGAAGTTGAGCCCTTTGAAGCTGTTCAAACTGACCGCCATATTCGATATGGTAACCATCCGGTAAATCCAACTCTGTTTCGAGGCGCTGCCGCACCTCAGCGACAAAGCCCGAGACATCCCGTCCGCTCACGTTACATTGAACGACAATGCGTCGCCGCTGCCATTCTCTTGTAATTGTCGATGGGCCTTCAACCGAGCGAATATCTGTCAGTCGGGATAGAGGCACCCTCTTACCATCGACGGTTAAGACTGTGAGATCTCTCACGGCATCTGGATCGTGACGGAATCGATCCCCAAGCCGAATCAGTAAGTTAAAGCGACGTTGATCCTCGCGAATCTCACCAATTTCAATGCCACCGATCGCCTCAATCAAATCCAAGACATCCCTTGCGGGGATACCATATCTTGCGATCTCGTCTTGCTTTACAACGACCTCAAGCACTGGCTGCCCGGTAATCTGTTCCGTATAAGGATCGACAGCTCCAGGAATCGCTCTCAGAATACGTTCAAGCTCCGCGCCCTTGGCTTTCAAAACTCTCAAGTCATCGCCAAAAATCTTAATCCCGAGGTCGCCTCTAATCCCTGCGATCATCTCATTCACGCGCATTTCAATGGGTTGAGTGTAGAGCATTCTCATTCCGGGCAAGCCATCAAACTCTTGCCGCATCGCGGCCATGAGGTCCTCTTGAGTCGTTGCACGAGTCCATTGATCTCGAGGTTTGAGAGTGACAAAGACGTCGGAGAGTTCTATCCCCATGGGGTCCGTCGCGACTTCGGGAGTCCCCGTCCGGGTCCAGACGTTCTCGACCTCGTCGGGAAACTCTTTCAGTATGAGCTGCTCCAGCTTCGTTCCATAACGCACAGATTCTTCCAGAGATATGCCGGAAAGTCGGACGGTGTTAATCACGATTCCCATTTCCGAGAGGCGAGGGACAAACTCGGCGCCAATGCTCTGACTAAACCAGCTCGCCAAGCCTACTAATGCCAGCGCGAATACAATGACGAAGTAGCGCCCCCTCATTGCAAAGCGAACCAGGGGTCGATAGAGCCACTTCGCCGCCCTGACAAGCACGTTCTCTTTTTCTTTGATTTTGCGAGGAAGGAGAAGGCTGGTTAGGACCGGCATGAGGGTGAGAGATAAGATTAGAGAGCCCGCGAGCGCGAAGATCACGGTCAGTGCCATCGGCCTGAAGAGTTTTCCCTCGACACCCTCCAGGGTCAAGATGGGTAGGTAGACGATCATAATGATCAATTCACCAAACATGGTTGGCCGTCGCACCTCTAAAGACGCATCACGAACGATTTCCAAGACAGAGCGAGGGCTATCTTGTTCCAGGGAGAGTCGGCGAACGCTGTTCTCAACCATGATGACCGAGCTGTCGACAATCAATCCAAAGTCAATAGCACCAAGGCTCATAAGGCTTCCGGCAATGCCAAACTGAAGCATTCCATTGAAGGCGAAGAGCATCGACAAGGGAATGGCGGAGACGACAATGAGCCCGGCCCTTAGATTTCCTAGAAAAATGAACAAAATGGCCACGACGAGGATGGCACCTTCGAGGAGGTTCTTTTTGACGGTTTCGATGACGTTGTCGACGAGGTCCGTGCGCTCATAGACTGTTTTGATTTCGACGTCTTCGGGGAGGTCTTTTTTGATGTTTTCCATACGCTTGGCCATGGCTTTCGTGACATCATGGCTATTCTGGCCCATGAGCATAAAGCCGAGGCCGAGAACGGTCTCTCCCTGGCCATTGGCGGTCACTGCCGCTCGTTTAATCTCGTGGCCAATTTTAACTTGAGCAATATCTCGAATGCGGATCGGAGTGCCGTCGTGGGCTTTAATCACAATGTTGCGGATTTGCTCGAGACCTGTCGTGAGGGCGATCCCCCTCAACAACTGAAGTTCTCCGCCCTGTGATAAATTGCCGCCGCCGACGTTGAGATTGTTCTTTCGCAAGGCGTTTGAAACGGCGTCGAGGGTCAGTTCAAACTTTGTCAGGCGATCTAAATTGACGATGACGTGATACTGCTTGCGCTCTCCGCCCCAGGTGTTGACCTCTGCGACTCCGGGAACGGAGCGCATTCGCGGTTTAACAACCCAATCATGGAGAGTCGTCAATTCTCGAAGGCTACGCTTTTTGCTTGTGACTAAGTAGTGATAGACTTCTCCAAGGCCTGTGGAGACCGGTCCCATTTGGGGACGTTCTCTGTCTTTTGGCAGGCTCACTGTTTGAAGACGCTCTGCAATTAATTGCCGGGCAAAATAGATGTCGATGGAGTCGTCGAAGATGACTGTCACTTGAGACAGGCCAAATTTGGAAATCGAGCGCACCGTTTCAAGGCCTGGCAAGCCGCTCATCGCCTGTTCGACGGGGAAGGTAATCTGCTGTTCGATTTCGGATGGGGCCAACGCTGGGGCGACGGTGTTGATTTGCACTTGAACAGGGGTCGTGTCAGGGAACGCGTCTATGGGTAAATGAAAGGCTGAATAAAGACCCAATCCTGCAGAAATGATCGCGACTACAATGACGATCGCACGATTGTCCAATGACCAGCTTACAATTGCGTCAAGTAAGCCTCCGCGGTCACTTGCGGGGTTCTCAATCGCCACAACACCCCGCTCCGATATTCCCTTTTAGGATCTCTGTTTTTAGTAAGAAGCTGCCGGTGGTCACGATGACTTCGTCTCCAACGAGGCCTTTATCAATCACTGCGTGGTTACCTTTTTGAAAGGCAAGCAAGACCTTCCTGGGTTCGAAAACTCGATCATTGAGCTTGACGAAGACAATATTGCAGCAGCCTTCCCATTGGACGGCAGCTCGGGGAACGAGCATAGACTTCTCTTCTTGACGCAGGAGGATTCTCGCTTGGGCGAACATGTTGGCGCGAAGCATTCCGTCGGAATTGTCAAACTCGGCGCGAGCTCGGAGAACACGGGTCTTGTCGTCAATCTGAGTGTCGAGCCAGGTCAATTGCCCGTGCACCTTGACGCCCTTTAATCCTTGGACCTGAAGAATAACGGGGAGGCCCGTTTTAACCTGCGCCATGTTCTCTTCTTCAATATCGAGCATGGCCCACATTTTCGAGGTGTCGGCGAGAGAAAATAGGAGTTCTCCAGTCTTCACTGATTCGCCGACCACCGCGTGACGTTTCACGAGGACACCGGAAAAGGGCGCATAAATGGGAAGCTCACCGCTGACGTTTTGATTTGTTAAGACCGCTTGAACGTCGGCTTGGATCAATCCTAAAGATTCAAGCCTTTGCCGTGCGGAGTCGCGATCGGCTTGAGCGCTGCGGAGAGCCATTTGGGCGAGGAGGTAGGGTTGGGCGGAGGTGGTGCTTCGTCCTTGAATGGAATTAATATTGTTCCAGTTAAGTAGTTTCAGGAATTCGGGGGTGAGGCCGAAGATGAGTAGTTTCTTTCGAAGCGCCTTGACGTTTGCGCTCGTGCGAAGTGCTTTCGCTTGAGCAGAGAGGACGTCTTGGGAGGATGTGGCCTTTGATTTGAGTAATTTTTCTTCACGTTCAAAGTTACGACGAGCGATGTCGTGCAGCTCCTGAGCTTTTAGATATTCGACGGCAGCTAATCGTAGCTCCATTTGATTCCACCGTTCAAAGGTGGCTTTTGCCTGGTCCAGTTTCAGCTTGGCGGTTTTGACGTTCTCACTGAATTTGAGGAATGATGTCTTCGCCATTGCGAGGTCAATTGAATAAAGAATGGCAACGACTTCGCCTTTTTTGACGGTTTCGCCGAGGTCTTTTTTAATGACTTTAACGATGCCCGGAACTCTCGGACTCAGCCGGGCAAAGCGACGTTTGTCGTAGGAAATTTCAGCGTTGCAAACAAGAGTATGACTGACAGCGCGTACGATCACCGGGCTGTAAGCCAGTCCAATTTGTTCGGCAATTCTCGTCGATTTCAAGTTGACCTTAAGCGTGTGAGTCCGGCAGCCTATGGCCGGGGGGCGCTTCGATCGAGCTTGACCATCCTCGGCGGACGCGGTCCACAGATCGCCGGTGAGCCTTTCTTTTTCAAAGGAGCCCGAGCGAAGAAGCTCTGGGTTGCAATCGTAGCATTGCGATTCGGGAACGGAGTGCCCCCCACACCAATCGTTATTTGCTTTAAACGCCGGAATCAATGCACTTCGACATAGATAGCAGAGTGCTTCCGGAACTCCATGTTCGACGCATTCACCCTTCTTTATGATAAGGCTCTCGTCGCAGAATGGGCAAGTCTTCAATGGCAGACTGTGAGGACAGCCCTCGGCCGGCTTGTCCAATTGAGATTCGAGCCCCGGGAGCAATCCGTAATGATCGGCGAGGAAGGTTCCTCCGACGCCGAGACTGAGCACTACGATCCCACCGAGGATCAGAGGAAGGTCTTTCACAAAGTTCTCCTAGAAGGTCTATTGACCGCCACCGCATTGTTTACATTGAGACTCGGGAAGA
>JARGOJ010000355.1 GCA_029210225.1 Planctomycetota bacterium | reverse complement strand
AGATCCTGGCGGAGGTGTTGATAAACCCCGATGCGCTGGTCCTCCCGGGTCAGTGTTTCTGCATCTCGGCGGACGCAGAAGAGCTTGAGGCTGTGCTCGATGGATGGGGTGAAGTGCGCACGAATATCCTCTTGGCTGAGGTGATTTGTCTTGGCCATGAGGCTCGAACGGAGCTGGAGCAAGTCGAGTTCGACGCCCCGGGCCTGCACCTTAATGGCGACAGAGACCTTGATCGCGATGTCGTCTTCGCTACGAAGCTGAGGGATCTCGAACTTTAGGTTGAGAGTGTGGGTTTTGACGAGCAGCGCCGAGAAGCTTCCTGACACGCTTGAATTAGCGTGGAGGCAGCGATCATCGCGCTCCTGACGAATCAGGGCGACGGCGCCCTCTGGTACTGTCAGTCCTTTGCTTAACAGTCCAGGCAGATCTTTGGAATCAAATTTCATCGCAAGAGAGCTGTCCTCTTGCATGAATGCCGAAATATCCACGGACATTCTCGTGTCCTCCCTAACTCTGTCAGCACGTACGACTGTGATCGATGAATAGACCCAACGGGTTCTTTCAGTTTAGATGAATTGAGACTTATATCTCGTGTTGATAATCTTTAAATCGCTTCAAATTCTCATCGGTAACGGATGGTTTTGTCTCGTCGATCGAGTTTCCAACATCGATCATGCTGATTTTGGGGTTGTCTTCAGCTTTAAATATGGCGCGTTTGAACGCATCTTGCGCGGCATTTTCGCAGACATAGTTAATATCGGCGCCGCTGAAACCCTCAAGCCTCTGCGCCAAAGCCTTAAAATCAACGTCTGGAGCCATAGGGCGTCCCTTGAAACCAATCTCCAATAACTTTTCTCGCGCCGCGACATCCGGCAGCCCCACATAAATCTTCACGTCAAATCGGCCCGGACGAAGAATCGCGGGGTCGAGAGACCAGGGCTCGTTTGTCGCCCCAATAAACAAGAGCGGGTTCTGATTATCCTCAAAGCCCGCCAGCTCCGTAAGAATCTGTGGCACCAAACGCGCCATCACATTATTGCTATCACCATCCTTACGAGCCGGCACCAAAGCCTCAATCTCGTCGATGAAGATGATTGAAATCGGTTCCGCCCTCGCCGTATCAAAGAGCGCCTGAATGTTCTGCTCGGAGTCTCCGACCCACTTTCTCATGATCTCCGAAGGCTTCACGGTGAAGAACGCAGCGTCGATCTCCCCGGCGATAGCCTTCGCCATCATGGTCTTTCCAGTTCCCGGAGGCCCCCATAAGAGCACACCCCCACCCCGCTTAATGCGAAACTTCTTCGCCTCCTCAGGATGCTGACAAGGGTAGAGCATCTTCAGCTTGATCTCTTCTTTAACCTTATTGAGCCCGGCGATGTCTTTGAAGCGCAAGGTCGGGCGCTCGACCGCGCCAAACTTAGAGGCCTCGTCGTCGTCCTTGCCCTGCCCGCCCTTCTTGGCCGCGACAACTTCGCCGTCGACGGTCACCAGGACTTCGCCGTCTTCAGGGAGGCTCTCGTAAAGACTGATCAGCGTCTCGAGGTTGTCCATACGGCTCATTTGGATGGTCGGACTCGCTGCCTTTTCGGTGTATTTCTCCCAATACTCAATGGCCCGCTTCAGATTGCGTCGCATCCCCTTGACATCTTTTTCGACCTCGCAGGCTTCAAATTGCGCGAGGTACTCATCAAAGTGCTTTTTGTCCTGATCTGCCGAGCCTTGTATGGTCATGCCTGATCCTTATTCTTTTCCATCCGAGCCTTCAACGCCTGCAAGCGATTCCCCACAACGTCCTCAATCTCTTTATTCTCCTCGGCCACGATCTGATCGTCGATGAGCATGTCGATCTCTTTATCAGAGATTAACTCATCCGATTGAGAACCTTCGAGATTGCCAATAGAGTCCGCTTGAGACTCCATGAACATCTCCATCATTTGCTCCATTTTTTCATACTGCCCCACGGCTTTCTCGCAGTTCTTATGAATTTCAGGGAGATTGACCGAGCCAAAGGACTCGCTGATAGCACCAGCGATCAAGTCGAGGTTCCGAGCAAACTCAGCCTGAGTTTCAGCCTGGCTTCTCAATTGATTAAAGGTCTCCATATTGAGCATTTGACGCTCCATGAGACGGCGCGTCGCCGCGGTGCGCTTCAAGTTCGCCTTAAGAAAGTTCAACTGCGTTGAATCTCCAAGCTGCTTCGCCTTCTTCGCCTTCGCGATAAAGCCCTTCTCATCCTTCTCCAAAGAGCGGATTTGACGCTGTACTTTTTTGAGGCCGGTGCGGATCTTCATATCCCGCTCCATACGACGCTCTTCACTCGATTTAAACAATCCCATGGGCACTCTCCTTTACTTCAACCTTATCTCTGCGCGGGCAAGCGGGTAAATAATCATTCGTCGTCCGAATCTTTCCAAGAGCTGTATTTTTCCATCTCTTCAGGGGAAGTCACGGGATGCACCTTCTGAATGGCTTCTCTAAAGTCTTTCAGCGTCAAAGGACGGGACTTAATCTGATAGTCGCGAACATGGTCGAGCCCTTCATCCACAAGGGACACGATATCACTGTTCACATCCATCACCATTTGGTTCGTCGTCTCTTTGACCAGGCGATCAATCTCTCGCCCAGACAAGCCCTCCGTCAATTCAACGAGGGCCTCAGAGCTACCAAAGTCGGTCTGATAACCTCGCCCTTCAACATTGATATTCAAAATCGCCGCCCGAGTTTCTTCATCGGGTAAGGGAATGAGAATCTTCTTATCAAATCGGGACAGCACCGCCGGGTCAAGGTCCCAAGGGCGGTTCGTCGCCGCAATTGTGAGCACGAAGAGATCACTGCGTCCCTTCTCAGCGAGACCATCAAGCTCCGCCAAAATCGTCGACAGGATCCGCTTCTCAGTTCCAGAATCACTGCCATCCCGAGAACCACAGATACTCTCAAATTCGTCGAGGAAGACCACCGCTGGAGAGCGATGCCGCGCCGATTCATAAAGCTGGCTGATAATCCGCGTCGACTCACCAAAGTATTTCGACATGAGGGACGACACTTTGACATTAAAGAAAGCCGCCGTCTCTTGCCCCGAGCTCTTTAACAAATTGGAAGTCGCGGCGGCGAGGAGAGTTTTTCCGGTGCCTGGGGGGCCGTAGAAGAGCCAGTTTTTCCAGGACTCTAAGCGGATATCCGCTTTCTTCGCCAAGCTCACACCAAGGGAATATTTAATCTCATTCTTGGTACTTAAGAGCCCACCAATCTTGCCAAAGGTAATGCTGGAGTTATGAAGCAGCGCATTGACCGCGGCGACCATCTCATTGTCGTCTTCTTCCTTCTCCGTATCCGCAGAGTTCGATCCGCCGCGGCGCTTTTGAGTCGTGACTCCGCCGCCCTTCTTCCGACCCGCCGACTTCGGGAAGCGATCAGCGGGGACATCTCCTGTTTTCAGGAAGTTCGCGTTGTCCTGGCATTCCTTGGCGCGCTCTTTGAAGTTCTTGATGCGTTCATTTGAAGCAAGCTTGTAACGCTTCGCCAGCTTCGCGACTTCACGATAGGCCTCGGCGGCGGTTTCATACTGACGAATGGCCCCGTCATCATTGCTCGCCTCGTAGCTCTTCTTGGCTTTCTCACGATTCTGCTCAGCAGTTCGGAGAGTCGCCTGATAAATCATTTTGTCGTTGTAATCAGACACACCCATCACCTTAACGTCAAAGGACTCAAAACCATTGGGGTTCCCCTAGGATAATCCACGACTCATTAGAACTCAGGATCTTCCTGCTCTAAACGGTCCTTCAGTTGCTCCTCTTCCTCAACAGCAATATCGTCCTTGCCGCCTTCTTCAAGCGCAATGATCTTATCGATCTGAGAAAGGAATTGATCCTTCTCTGGATCGCCTTCCTCCAGAATGCTCACATCTTCAAGCTCGATGTTAATGTCTTCGAGAGTCATGTTCAGATCGTCGAGATAAGCTTCTTCATCAACCGTCGACCCTCTCAACTTCTCATCGAGACCCGCAGTGCGAACTCGCTCCATAAGATCACGAATACGGCCTCGATTCGACGTCTTCTCAAGACGCTCAAGGCCTCGCAAATAACGCTGAAGTCCAATACCTTCGAGGTTCAGAACCTTGGCTTCGCGACGACAGTAAGCCGTATCAATCTTGACTTGCTGCAGCTCTTGATAGAGAAAATCGACTTCCTCCACCATCCCCTCACGTCGGGCTTTCTTAATGCGACCAAAGGTCTCATTCTTCTTCATCCCAAGACGCTTCATTTCCATCTGCTTCTTGCGACGCTCGCGCCTCACCCCCATCAACGCAATCTTCAAATCACGCGAAGAGACGACGTTCTCGTCAGGGTCACCAAAAAGCTTGTCAAACAGTCCCATTCTTACTCCTGCTATTTTATTCGCAGGGGTGATCCGCCACTGCGGCAACCGTCCCCTATCGATTTTGACCCCTTGTTTTGTGATTGGACCGGCAGTCCAGACCTTCGGTCCCCTCGCAAAACTAATTCAGCTATTTTATTCGATGCTCTGTGGGCCCTGTGTTTCATTGAACACTGTGTAGGTGCAGTGGTTCGGCAATCCGACCCATGTGTCTGCCCGGGATTTCTTTCATTTTAGACCGAACCCACAGCAAAGCGAAAAACATGACGTATTCGCGTTTTATTCCAAGGCCCTCCGTTTCTCTGATCGAAGGGATTTGGGTTCTTTGGCTTTTTCGGCGCGCTCTCGCATTAATTCTTCAATGGAGGGTCGTGATTCAATGTCGTCTTCGAGATCTTCGAGGTCTTCTTCTTTGTGAACGGGTTCTTTCGTTCTCATGATCTCGTGTTCAAGCTCTTCAAGTTCTTTATTCTCGTCTTCTTTCTCGGCCATGATGGAGGCTTCGAGTTCGGCCAGTTCCTTCTTTTCAAGCATGTCTTCATAGTCGGAGTCGGGGACACTGGAGCGTACGGCGGTGACGAAGTCGCGGTGTTTTTCGAGGCGTTCTTCGTAGTCGACGGCGATCTCTTCGATTTGCTCTCGTTTGACGGCTTTCATTTCCATGGCTTCCATCTCATCGACTTGATTGAGAATGGTGAAATGAAGGTCAATATTGTCTTGGAGAATTTTCAATCGACGTTCGTAGGACTGAATGCGTCCATTGAGTCGTTTAATTGTCCGTAGAGCGTTTATTTTGGCGCGTTCGTTCAATCCTCCGGATTTAATTTGGGCTTTTTGTTCTTCGACTTGCTCGCCAATTTTGAGGAGTTCTCGATCGACTTGGCCGGCGTAGACTTCGTTCTCGGTGATCTCTTTATCGAGAGCGTTTCTGAGTTCGAGGACCGAGTCGACTCCTGAGATCAACATTTCTGTTTTCTCAGGGACTTTCCCGCGACCGAAGATGCCCTTGATCTTGCTCAGCAAGCTCCGCGGCTCCTCTTTCTCATGGCTTTCGTGAATAGGCATGACAACCTCTTTTACTTCTCGTGATCCCCGGTTTTGAGTTTTGCATTCTTCGAACTCCCGATTGAGTTTCTAGGAAAGAGCAAAGCTCCTGTTTTCTTTCAAGCTTGTTTCCAAGCGACCTTTGCAGGTTGTTGGACTTAAAAACGACGTCTCTTGAGAATTTCAAATCCTGCGGCTTGAGTGATCATCAATTCTTCATCATCTTCGGCGAGTTGTTCAATCGCTTGTCGCACGAGAGCGACAGGCAGGTGAAGGTCTTCCACGAGATTTTGAATCACGATGTGGCCTCCCTTGAGGCTGAGTTTGGGAGATTCTCGAAGGTAAATTTTGATTCGTTGAAGTTTCTCGCTGTCGGTCTCGGGGTCGAAGAGACGGCAGACTTGATTTCGTTGATCTTGCTGACCGTGGAGGGTCCAGCTTAGATCGTCCTCAGCTTTTTCAATGAGGTTGCAGATGAGGTTCTTTTCTCGGGGCACGTGAAACTGGGCTTCTTTGCTCCAGCCGGTGGTGGAGTATATTCCGACGTAGTAGAAGATGCCGTCCTGGATAACGAGCTCTGAGATAGCTCGTTGAATATCTGAGGGCCCGAGAGGTCTTTGACCGTAGCGCTTATCGAGGAATTGATCGATGGGTGAGAGGGTGAGTCCGGTGACGACAACTTGAAGTTCACCGCGGCCGAAGAAGCCTTTCTTATAGACGTGATATTCCGAGGCGCGTTCGAGGGGAATGGCATCCAAGAGTTCCCGATCGTAGATGTGCCGGGCTTTCATTTGCTGGATGATGTTGGCCGAGTGATCGCGTTTGAGGGGCGAGCAGGTCCGTTGACTGAGGGGGAGGAGCTTCTCGCTGATGGGGTTGAGGATCTCTTCGAGCTGTTCGAATTCCATCTCAAAGCGTGAGAGGAAGAATTCTTCTCGGGAGCGTGCTTCAAGGAGTGTGATGGCGTCTTCGGGGAGGGGTTCTGTTGGTTCGGTGATATCAGGCATCACTTCGATTTCTCCCTCAACGGCTTCGCGCTTGATTTGCCGAGCTTTGACGACCCGTTGTTTCTTTTGCTTTTCGCGAAGTTCGACATAGGCTTCTCGGGCTTTGGCTTTGGGGACGGCTTTGACTTCGGGGACTTCGGGGTCGGAGCCACGGCGACGAACCTTGACCTTTATGGGGCCATCCTTTTCGTTCTTTTGCCGGACTTCGATGTGAACGTCGTTGCTGGGAGGAGGTTCCCAGAGGGGCCCTTTGTCTGTTTGCTTCCACTGTCCTTCTTCTTCGATGGCGGAGACAAAGTCCATGAGCTGGACTTCGCTCGGCTGGCAGGGGGCGCCGACTTTGCCGGTGAGGCGGTCGAAGACGGTTTCGATGAGCCAATCTCTTTGGACAGGTTTGAGGGTGTTGGATTTGACGTATTCTTCGTAGAGGAGAGAGAGTTTATCGGCGAGGTTTGTTGGGCTTTCAGTGAGGTGACCCAAGATGATGCGGATCTCTCGGAGGGAGCGATTGAGTCGGGTCTTCATGATGTGGATGCTGAGGAGGATGTTGAGGATCCAGTCTTCGTCGTAAACGGGCTTTTTTCCGACTTTGTTAGGCGGGGGGAGGATGCCCTCGTCGACGTAGAATCGGAGTGTTCGGACGGAGACGGGGAATCCTAACTCGGTGGTTCGGGATTCGATCTCGGAGTATCCGATGAATCGTTGTTCTTCCTCCTTCAGGAGGCGTCCAATTTTCTCCATGCTCACGATAGGCCTCGTCTATGTTGGGTGACGTCTCTTGGCGAGCTCCAAATCCACAGCTGTTTATGCATCCGGTTAAAAAGCCGGCGAATGACAAACTTGACAGTTATGACAGTCGTGACAGTTATGACTCTAGACTCCCAAAACTTCCTTGTCAAATATTTCCCTCAGCGCTCGCGATCACTCTTCGACGACGGCCCGAGCTTTTTGGCTTAATTTCACAAAAACAGTTCTCGCCTCCGATAACTCAATATCTCGGCCAAAGCTTATATAGTGAAGATCTCCCGCGCTTTTTACCAAAAAGCCCGAACTGTCAACTGCTGTCATTTCTGTATTCTCAGGCGCTTTTTCCGAAGCACAAAAAGCCGAAACAATCGCATCCAAAGCCGAGACATGGTCCTCATTCATATGAGAAATAATGCCCGCCCCCTCTGTTCGCAGCTTGTCCTGGGCGAGATCATGCGTGACATCTTCACCAGAGAGCCAGTGAATCCGCCCAAAGCCCGCAATAAAACGAACGCGCTCAAGGGCCAAGATCCAAAACTGAAAGCCATGGGTCGCCATGTAAGAGCGAGCCTGAGGAACACGCTCGCGATAACGTGCGTTCAACTCATCATAGGCTTCGGAGCTCACCCAGTGATAATCTCCTTCGGCCTTCTCGCCGTCCTTTTTCTCGACTCGAACTTGCTTCATTCGACCGAGCAAAGTCAAGCGCCACCCTGACTGAGGATCCCCCTCCGCCTTGCGCTCTTGAACCATCAAAGAGGCTCTTGGGTCGCCCTTCATGTTTCGAGTGTGCTGGGCGATCCCGGCGGTCAAGATAAAGGGCATACCGTCGGGGGCCAGGGCATAAGGTACCACAGATAAAAAGGGCCATCCCACGGTGTGCTCATCGACGCTGAGAGTTCCCAGAGTTGCGTCCTTAGACCCAAGCAACCAAGACCTCGCTAGCTCAGCGGGGCTCTGCTCGGGGACTTCCACTGATTCCGTCACATCAACCTCGAATCTT
>JARGOJ010000354.1 GCA_029210225.1 Planctomycetota bacterium | reverse complement strand
GCGTGGCGTTAAAGAAGTCCAAGTGATTACTCGCCGCCAATTCGAAGACGTCCTTAAGGTCATGGCTGAAGAGCAAGGCGCCGGCGAAGCGCAAACTCAAAAGTCGTCCATCCAAAAGCGCGTCGAACTTCTCCTCATTGAGATTGAGCGCCTACGCCGGGACAAGAGCGAGCTTGAGCACCTCAAAGGCTTGCTTGAGACAGAGCGCGCCGAACTCTCAGGCCGCTTGGATGCCGTTCTTACAGCAGGGTCCAAGGCCTTCGGTGAGAAGATCACGATCGAAGATATCAGCCACCTCATTACCGGGCGCGATCAGCTGAAGGTCGACTTGGATGGCCTAAAGATTCAAAGTGAGCTG
The DNA here is from genome assembly GCA_029210225.1 of Planctomycetota bacterium. Taxonomy (GTDB): domain Bacteria; phylum Planctomycetota; class J058; order J058; family JARGOJ01; genus JARGOJ01. The sequence continues at coordinate 7,835 of JARGOJ010000354.1, read as the reverse complement.
GCTCGCGAGCGCTACGAAGAAGAGATCACCAATCTCCGCGTCACACAAACAGAGCTCGAAGCCAACCGCGACAAGCTGCTCAAAGACCTCGACGATTCCCGTCAGGATGGGCAGCGGCTTAAGAGCGATCTAGAAGCGTCCCGAACCTTGGCTGCCAATCACAAGCGCAAGACCCTTGAGAGAGACTCCGATATTGTTTCACTTAAAGAGCGGATTGAGCTTCTTGAAGCCGAGCTCGAATCGGAAAAGGCCCTTGTCGCTGAACGGGACCAGGAAATCGAGACCTTGAAGAATCCTCCTGAGCCTGAGGTTGAGGAAGAGGAAGCGAAGCCTTCTCGGTCGGGAACCTCTCGTCTCTCAACTCGGGAGCCCGCCGCAGTGAAGCGTCCGGCGACTCGCCGCTTGAATCGGGGGCGGACAGCTTCGAAAGAGGGCTCGGCGTACGACTTCTCTTTTAACTCAGGCAAGCAGCGTTCTTCCGGACGCAGCACTAATCGCCGTCGTCGCTTGGGCTAAGGTATTTAAGGATTCTTTGACGGTCGTAGGAACGGCATAGATTCGCGAGTTAATTATGAACTGGGGACACCACGACCGGCACGACCTTCCACCCAATCGACGCGCTCCGCTCTCCGCAAATTCAGGGCTGACGCCACTTTGGTGTGGAAACACCCCGGCAGGAAATCAGGAAACAACTGTGAGTGATCTTCAACGAGCTTTGGAACGGTCGGAATCCGACGTCGCGGAAGCCCAAAAGTTATTGACTCAAAGTGAACAGCGGGCCGAGTTTCTACAAGGTCAAGTGAACGAGATGGGTGTCGTTGTCCGTAAGGCGCGTAGCCTTGAAAAAGAACGCGATGCCAATCTCCGCGCCGTCAAGGCCGCCCATGCTCGAGAGCAAGACTTCGCAGCCTTGCAGGAGCGCTATGAAGCCCTTCAAGCACTAGTCGGTGATAAACAAAGATTCACTGAGCAACGCCTTGAGCTCGATCAATCCACCGAGACATTAATTTCTGAACGCTTTGAGTTTGAAGCCGAGCGCGAGGCTTTCCTCGCTGAACAATTGGCTTTCGATAAAGAGCGTGAGACCTTTGAGCAGCAAAAGGCGGCCTTTGAGCAGCATAAAGAGCTGTTGGAGAGTGAGCGCAGAGACCTCATCGCCAATCGTAGAGAGCTTTCGAGCTTGGCCGGACAACTCTCTGACGAGCAGCTCTTGGTTTTAGAGGAGCGTGCTGAGCTTAATGAAGAGCGTCGCCGCTTGCGTGGTGAGCGTCGTGACTTCGCGAAGCGTGAGAAGCAACTAGAGCGAGCCTGGCGGATTGTTCAAGAGAAGAGCGGGAAAAGGAATCTTGAAGAAGTTTTCAATCCAGTTCTCGATCCTCAATTGCTTCTGAGATTAGAGAAAATGGAGCTGTCCACGAGGTCATTGACAAATTTATCGGAAGGCCAACAACAAAATCTTTGTCAAATAGGTGGCCAACTTTCAGCCCTGTTGTCGCGAATGGAACACGTAGAAACAGCGGCTCGGACGGCGAGCCTTGAAGTCGCAAAAGCGGCTGTTCGTTTGGAAGAAGCTAAAGCTTCCATGGCTCAACAACCGAAGTCTATAACACGACCGACTCGTGAAACGAGAGGCCGAGTTGAGCGGGCGCGCAGCGTGGCGCCAAGCTCAAGCCAGGGAACGTCACCACGTCCCAGCCCCATGAAATCAGGTGGTGGTGGATTACTCGCTGGTCTTGCCGCACAGAACAAAAAACTACACAAAACTTTGGATCCTAAAAACTAACGAAACGAATTATTGAGAGGAGCGCGGGAATGAGTGAAGGCAATACGAATCAATCCCATGAGTCAACAGAGGGTGCCACTGGCGCAGGTCAGTCTCCCGTCTTTACAACACGTCGGGATGTCGAGCAAGGCATTCTTTATGTTGGAATCGACCTTGGAACATCACAGACAGTGATTTCTTCTTCCAACGGAACTCGCGCAGTCGTCGAGCGTTCTCTTTGGCGCTGACGCGTTGAAGAATCGCTTGTCCTTGCAGCTTTACCGACCCTTAGAAAAAGGCGTCATTAAGTTCTCTGACGAATCTGCAGGGGTGAACGCGGAAGAATTAGAGGGCAATCTTGAAGCGGCGAAAGCCTTGATCCACCACGTGGTTTCTTTGGCCGAGCCAAGCCCCACAGATCTCGTCTATGGTGTGATTGGTTGTCCTTCACAGGCAAGCATTCGCAACAAGCAATCAATTATCGAAGCCGCTCGTGAAGTGCTCGACTCAGTGGTGATCGCCAGTGAGCCCTTCGCCGTCGCTTATGGCCTAGGCAACTTGGCCGGTGCCCTCGTCATTGACATTGGTGCTGGAACGACAGACCTTTGCCGTATGAAAGGCGCCATGCCTGACGAAGCCGACCAAATCACGCTTCTTGAAGCCGGTGACTTTGTCGACGAGCAGCTCTACTCCTTGTTCAAAGAGCGTTGCGCCGGAGCGCAGTTCACGATGAACATGGTGAAGCAGATTAAAGAGCGTCATGCCTTTGTGACCGAGAGCTCTGAGCCAGTCATTGTGACTTTCCCTGTGAAGGGTAAGCCTGTTGACTTTGACGTGACCGAAGAAGTTCGGGTTGCGTGCCGGGCGATTATCGATCCTATTGTGGAGGCTATGGAAAACTTGATCGGAAGCTTCGATCCAGAGTTCCAAGATTCACTGAGAAAGAATGTTGTTCTTGCGGGTGGTGGAAGCCGGATCTTTGGCTTGGACCGTGCGTTGGAAGAGGCTCTTGAAGACCTGGGTGGTGGCTGTGTGACAGCAGTCCGCGAGCCAGTTTTCGCGGGAGCCAATGGTGCGCTCAAAATTGCCTATGACATGCCAGAGGATACTTGGGAACAAATGCGCTGAACAGCGCCTTGTTCTTAGATGTCTTCTTGCTTGTTATTTATCGGGGAAGGACCCATTAGGGTTTGTCGAGAGTTGTGGGGCTGAATCTTGTCTGAGTTATCTTGGTCCAGGTTGTCAGTCCAAATTTAAGACCCTTCCTTAGTTTTTCAAGCTTGTTACCTCACAGTTTGTTGTCGTTGGGATCGGTGTGCGTCGGTCGGGGGAATTTCATGGCCCTGCGCATCGTGTCTGCGGATAAACGGGAGAGTCGGAAATGAAAGCAGTTGGTTACATACGCCTCACAGCGGAAGAGGCGGCCAAGGGGTTTGAGGATTGTCAAACTCAAGAAGCTCGAATTCGGAATTACGCGAAGGGCGAGGGTTTAGACCTGACCTCTGTTTACATCGACGACCCAATTGGAGTGTTGCAGTCAGCGACTCACCTCGGCGATGTTTGCTCCAGAGCGGGTGTGATCAACATGCTCGACGAGGCGATGGCGAAAGACTGGAGCTTTGTCATTGTCACGTCTATGGATCGCCTTCAACGCAAAGACATTGATTTCGATCCTATGTCTGAGTTGAAGCGGTATGGCAAGCATGTCGCGGTGGTTGGCGAGAAGTTGAACCTCAAAAAGCACGAGGGACGACGGGCGAAGAAGCGGGAGAAGTTTGGTCAATCGCTAAGCGTCGCCGAGCGCCTCTTAAAAGGACGGGAAGCAGGTGCTCGCGCTGGCAAGCACCAAAGCGGCCCGGCTCCTTACGGATACATGCGAGACTACACGGAGCGCAGCAGTAAGGGTGTGAGACTTCAAATCCACCCTGAAGAAGCCGCTGTGGTGCGCGTGATCTTCAAAGAATATCTGCGTCGCAAGAGCATGAAGCGACTCATTGAGTTCTTGGACGAGCAGGGGCTAAAGACCCGTCGTCGTAAGCAGTGGTCTCGAGCGGGTGTGTCTTGGATCTTGAAGAACGAGACTTACCTGGGTCGGGTTCACTTCGGCAACATTCGGGCGAAGGGTCAACACCCTCCGATTATCTCGCCGATCATCTTTAACAAGGTGCAGAAGCTGATTCGCAAGAACAATAAGCGGGGCGGCAAAAAGGGTGAAGATAAGTCGGAGCAGGCAACCAGCGCGGCGTGATCGCCGCTTGCCGATTGTTCCTTAGCAAACAAGAGAGAGTGAGCGTCGCCTGATGCTTGGCATCGGAGTCTTGCTCACTGTGTTTTGAGCGACACTTACGACTTCTCCGCGATCTTTGTTTCTCATTGATAAGTGTTTCGGGCCGCGCGTCATGACGACGCGCTTTGTCCCGTTTTTTCTCTTGGATTATCCGGCCATGCGAATGGCGTGTATTTTCCAGGAGTGATCGATATTGGAGCGCGATTGGCGGAGGGCACGAGGGCGCGGCTTGATGCCTTCTTCGGAGGGTGAGAAGAAGCGCCCGGTGGCTTCGTCAAGGGCATCGGGGTGAACCCCCCAGCGCTTGCAGAGGTCGGTGACGGATATCTGGCGGACGACATCATATTTAACGTAGGGACGTACCTCTTGGAGTTGTCCGTGTTTAAAGGAGATGAGTTCGCGATCGTTGACAGCGAGATAGAATCGAGAGTTCTTCTTGTAGACAACTCCGATTTCGTAGTGTGGTGCAGCCATGTGAGTTTCCTTTCCCCGCGCTTAGAACGTTGGCTAGATAGGTGTTCGACGCTTGTGGGGAATTGTCTAGCAAGTCTCATGCCATAATGACCTGGCGGATTCCTTCGCACCTTAAGTCGCTTATGTTCGTTTTCGGGCTTTTTGTTTCAATGTCGCTTAAAGACCCTCATTCACTTGTCCTATTTTTTCGCAGTCATGGACTCTTATCTAAGTCAATTTAAGGTGTCTAAGTGACTGCAAGTCCACAATAGCGTCGCGTTTCCCCGGATCTCGCCCAAGATTTGGCTTTTTGTCTCAATTATGTTTCGGAAACGACCCGTTGAAACGAAGACTTTTCGAAAAATCCCGAAAACAAAGGACTTAGAAGGCAAAATCACTTTGGCGCAAAACGTGCTATCCTAATGGGACAATCCCTATATATCTATGAGGGGCGACTGTCTGCGAGGTTTGTATGCGAAAACTAATGCTCTCTTCTCTTATCCTTCTCACTGTAGCCCTCGGCGCTCAATCCGCCGAAGCTGATGTGATTCACCTCACCTCCGCCGGGCAAGCCATGCTCAAGGCGAAGAGCAAGGGCCCTCACTTCGGTGTCATCCGAAAGTTCTCCGATAAGGCCTTTGAATGGCAACCTTACAGTAAGAACTGGCAAAAACCCGCCCAACTCACAGTCATTTATTGGGCCCACGTCGAGAAGATACAACACTCTCTCGATACCCGCGTTGACATGGCCCGCATGGTCCGCTCCGTCCGCGAAAGCCTCCTCCTCGACCCCAAAATGAAAGCCCAAATCCAGGGCGCCGAACTTGTCCTCTATCCCAAGCTTAACGCCACTTTCATCGTTCAAAGCATCGTCGAAAATATGGCCCGCCAAGAAGTCTTCAAACAAGAAGCCGACCAAGGCGTCGCCGAAAAAGGCAAAGGCAACCTCCGGGTCCTCCTCAAGCTCTGGGCCAACCCCGAAAGCTACGGCCAAGAACGCATCAAAGCCATGGCCAAAGAATACCGCGCTATGGGCGTTGAAGCCCGACGCGCCCTCCTCGGCATCGTCGCCAACGCTCAACGACTCATGGAAAAGAGCGGCGGCAAATTCAACATCATGAACCTCGACCCTGTCTCCTTCGGAACTCACGCCCTCAAGTTCGTCCCCGAGCTCTCATGGAAGCTCAAAACCGCCGACAAAAAACGAATGGGACAGGACGAAGAGATGGCCAAGCTTCTTCTTGATGTCCTCTCTAGCTCTTATAAAACCTACAATGGACAGGCGTTCTTTAGAGAAGCCGAGAAACAACTCAAACTCCTCGTCCAAAACAGCGCCCGGGCCAAGAAGTTTGTCATGGACGAATTCTCACGGTCCTCAGACGCCTCCCGCAAAGGCGCCGCAGCACTCATCTTGACCAAGTGCGCCAAGAATGACAGCACCGGCAACGGACAAGTCGGAATCATCACCGAAGCCACTCGCTATGTCCTCAAAATGGTTCGCAGCCAACCCAAGAAAAAAGCCAAGAGCCTCAACCACGCGCGCCGTCTCCTCGCCTATATCATGGCCCACCACCCCGTTGCATACGGCGAAGTTCAACGCTGTATCACCGAACTTGAAAAAACTCCTCCGACCAAAAAAGGACTGCTCGAAGATCAACTCTTCCTCGACGCTCTCAAAGAGTCAAAAAACATGGCGGACGCCTACAAACAAAAACTCCAAAAGCCGAATAACTAGAACTTCACGGTCTCTGGACTCGTCTAAGCCGTGAAACGAAAAAGAAGGGTTTTGTAGCTATCTTGAGCAGTGCTCTTTATGGGTGATCCGATATGGATCACCTTGTTCTGTTTTAGCGCGGACGTGTCATTTCAGCACAAAAGCAGACAAGACGACCTCCCGAACTTATCCTCGTCTTATCTTCCTGTCCCGAAACTGAGGAAAAACCATCGTGAACTCCAAGAAGCTCATTGCTTTCACAAGCATCCTCGTCCTCGCCATGTCCCCCCCGGTCCTCGCTCAGGGGAAGAAAATTCCAAGAACCAAGCATCCCTCAACCAAAGTACCCAGCAAACGAACCGGGACTCCTAGAAAACCCGAGATAAAGCCCAGGGATAGACTCGCTGCCCGAGACCTCTTCACATATCTACGATTCAATCGCTTCGATAAAGCCGAGCAACTCATTGTCAAACTGAAACGCCAAGGACGCCTCGAAGACGTTCGCCTCGCCTACTTCGAACTCTGGCCCTCACCAAAGGTGCTCAGCCAGATCGCCAAGCGCATCCAAAGCCAAAACCCCGCTCGACGAAAGCTTCTTGAGCCATGGGCCGCTCTTCCGCGAAGCTCAAAAGGGAAAAAAGAAAAGGAGCCCCAAAGGACTCCTCAAAAAGGCAAGCTCTTCTAGATTGGTCTCAGACCAAGGATTTAAGGATGACAGAGCACTCTTATTCAAAGTCGGCTCTATCAAGCCTATATTTTTGCTTAGTTAGCGGCGTTAGCAGATTTCTTCTTAGCCAACTCTTTGACCTCAAACCAAGGATAAACCGGGGCGAGGCGCTTACCTTCGCTCACTCCCAAGGTCGAATACACAGCGCGATCATGGTCGGCGAAGGAGTTTCGGGGCAATTCGATAAGCAGCTGCTCTGTTGCCGACGGACGGAAGTAGTTGACCTTCCGCTTATTCCCGACGATCGATTTGGTTTTCCGAAGCTCAGGAGGCACCGCGTCTTTACGCTGACCCCGAATATTCGGATTCCTTCTTTGCCCAGAGCCAATACAGCCGCTCATGGTCAAGAGACCAACAACCGCCATTGTGAGAACGAAAGAGCGCATCATAACTCTTATCCCTGTATCCAAATCTGAATCGATAGATGGTGACCCTAGAAGGATAAAGTCACCCCCGTGTCATGCCATGTAAGAGTTCTACAAAACTTGATCGGTAAAATCAAAAGTGCAACAAGGAATAAACCAAGCGTTTCAACTCCTTACGCTTCTCCTCAGGATAGTAATAGTGAATTTCCCGGAGCGGACGGGCATAGTAGTGAAGAGTCACCAAGGGCTCGTTACTCTCCTTTGAACAACCCATTTTGTGGATACCATCTGAATCGAGGCTGATCCAACTTCCCGCAGGCAAGACCTCGGTGCTAATTGGCTTGACCTCGGCGAATTCAGGGTCGTCACTGTTGTCCACACGCTCATAGATGATGTTCGTAAGAAAACCCTTCACGACATAAGACAACGCAAACGAATCCAGGTGATCGTGCACTGAACTCATTTGACCGGGTTGCCAACACATCACGATCATCTCAAAGCGAGGGGTCACGCAGATGAGGTTCCGG
>JARGOJ010000353.1 GCA_029210225.1 Planctomycetota bacterium | reverse complement strand
AATCGGATGGCTCGATTGGCTTGGACGGAGAGTCCAAGTTTGTTTTTCTCGATCATTTATCGGGGGCGCTTGCTTTGAGTGAGTCCTTTGCTTGCTCACGGGATTCCATGCTTAAAGCGAAGGCTCAAAAGGCGCTGGATTTCATTTTAGCGAGGCAGATGAAAGGCTCTGGCTGGGGATTTGACAGTGAGAGCAAGCGGGCGAATGTTCTCACGACAGCGTGGGCGATCTATGCTTTGAAAGCGGGGAAGAGAGCGGGGTTGAAGGTTCCTGATCGAACTTTTGAAGACGCGGTCGCCTTTGTTGACTCTGTGACTGATAGTCGGGGTTGGACTTGGTTTGAAAAGATTGGAGAAGAAGCCCCCGATTGGTTCAATAATAAGAGTGAGTTTGTTGATTATCCTGAGTGGACGGCTATGGCGCTCTTTGTTCGTTTGTCGGCGGGGCAGTCGATCCGTACTCCGGTGTTTGGTCGAGGATTGGAATTGCTGAGGCAGAATCGTCCTGGGAAGGATTTGACAAGGGCTTCAGTCAATTTTCAGTATTTCTATTTCGCGAGCTATGTCTTGTTTAAATCGAGGCTGGCCACTGCTGAGTGGGCACCCTTTGCGGCCGCGATACGACCTGCCCAAGAACTTTCCGGCTGCGCGGACGGGAGCTGGAGCTTTGCGGGGCGCTGGGGAGCGCTCTATGGACGTGTTGGGAGCACCTCTTTGGCTTCTTGGACTTTAAACCTTTACTATCGTTATTCTCGGGGCGCCGGGGCGGGGTCGTTTAAGCAGCCTGTTGTTCGTCTTCATTTCCCAGACACTGCTTATTGGAATCCCGAAATTCAAACAAATGGTGATGGTCACTTCTCAGGGAGTTTTAAGCTTCCTGACACTATCGGGTCGTTTCGATTGACCAGCCGGGGAATGACTAAAGACACTGATGTCGGTCAAGTCGTGAAGTGGATTCGGGTTCGCAAAGACTTCTTTGTTCGTTTGCATTGCCCGAAGTTTCTTTATCAAGACGATGTTTGTCAGATTCGCGCCGATCTCTTCGATTATCAAGGTCGGTCCCAAAAGATTGTCGTAAGGCTTGTAGGAAAGGGCTTTCGCTGTCAGTCAGACTCTCTATTCTCCTTGAAGTCGATTGGGAACGGGCTTCCTCAATCTGTGTATTGGACGCTTCAAGCTCGGTCAGCAAAGGAGTTGAATGTCATTATCAAAGCTCGTTGTGGACCTATGTCAGATGCGATCGCGCTGACCATTCCTGTGAGAATCTTCGGTGAGCGAAAGACCTTGTATTCAAAGAACTTGTTGGACAAGGGTGGAGAGTTTGAAATGAAGGTGTCGAAAGTGGCGGCGCCAGGTTCGCAGTCGCTAAGGCTTGTTCTTCGCCCGGAGAGTTCTGTTTTCTTTGACATCTTTGAGACTCTTGATTTCCTCGTGCAGTTTCCCTATGGCTGCGTCGAGCAAACAATGAGTCGTTTTCTCCCGGCTGTGGAGGTTGGTGATTCTTTCAAACAATTGGGATTGCCCATCAAGAGCTTTGTGAAGCGCTTTGATAGCGTCACTCAAAAAGGGGTGAAGCGATTGGCGGGATTTCAGAAGGCCAATGGCTCCTGGGGTTGGTTCGCGTCGGATGCTCCCAATCCATTTATGACTGCCTATGTTGTCTATGGCCTATCTCGGGCTCAAAAGGCCGGAGTAGAGCTTGACGAGACAATGATTAAGCGGGGCTGCGCATACTTAAAGCTCGTGGTCAAAGAGCAGACAAACAACGACTTGAAGTCCTTTATTTACTTCGCGTTGCAGTCGGCGGGTCAGGGCGACTTAAAAGAGGCGAAGACCTTGCTAGAGGTTCCTCTCTCTAGTTATGCGAAGGCGCTGTTGACCTTGACATTGATTCGTTCGGGAGATCGTCCGGCGGCTGAGAAATTACTGAGGCGCCTTGAGAAGGATCGCATTGATTCTGGGGCGCTCAGTCACTTTTCGACGCCCCGGTGGTTTTACAAGTGGGAGAATGTCTCCATTGAGACGACGGCTTTCGCCATGCTCGCTTTCCTCGAAGTGAAGCCCAATCATAAGATTGTGCCTAAGTTAAAGGACTGGCTTCTTTCAAAACGTCAGGGCAAGCGTTGGAAGACCACGAAAGATTCAGCGGCAGCAGTCTTTGGTCTTATCAAGTTTCTCGCCTTAAAGGCGAAGGAGAATGGCAGGAGCGGGAGAAATGTCTTTCGCCGGGAGATGTCCGTCACTCTGAATGGCAAGGCGAAGCGGGTGGTTGTGATTGACCTGTCCAATCCCATGGAGAGTCAGTTCGAGTGTTTCTTTGACGCTCAGGACTTGAAGAGGGGGACGAATAAGATTCAGGTTTCAGGAGCGGATGCTTCAATACTTTGTCAATCGACCCTGACTTACGTCAAGGCGCTCCGTGAAATGAAGGCGAAGGCTGCCGGGCTTATAGTGACGAGTCATTGGGATAAAGAGGCTCGCGACTTAAAAGTGGGCGACGAAGTGACGGTGAGGGTCAATCTCAAGACCAAGCGAGACTACAATTACTTGATGGTCAACGTGCCCATTCCTGCGGGAGCGGTGGTGGATAGAAAGAGCGCCAAGGGTGTCTTCGCCGAGTTCGAGGCTCGACACGATCAGGGCATCTTCTTCCTGACAGATCTCAAGGCGGGCTCACACGAACTGCGCTTCAAGTTCAAATGCAAGTTTGCCGGACGTTATAGAGTGAGAGGCGCTCGGGGAGAATTGATGTATAGCCCCGATATCAATGGAGCGTCGAGGAGCGTGACGGCGCGCATTGATCCTAAGTAGTGCTTCGTAAAGTTATTCCCTTGCAGATGGGAACCGTCCTCTTCAATGCAATGGATTGAAGAGGACGAACCTTATTTTGACTCTTTTACTTATGGGCATTCAGCGCTCTGAAGCAATTTTTTTGGAAACAACTGAACTTTGTTGTTTAATACGTGTCTAGACGAATACAATTGGTCCTTAGACTCCTAGCAATTTTGGACGCAGTAGAGATTTTGAAAGCCTCTCCCAAGATTGATCGCGCGATTGTGAGTCTGAGTTCCCTCAGTATTGTGAGCCTCTATGAGAACCTCCCTCTTGCCTTGTACGGCGGTCCTTTTTTTCACAGTCCTCTCGTACAATGTTTTAAAGCCTGACCCCTTGCCCGAGCCGAAGGGCGAGTCAAAGGGATCGGATTCAACGTACAAAAGAAGCATTGATGAACGGCTCGTGCATCGCATTCTCCTCAGCGACAGCAACGACTCCCTCGACGATGTCTATGGTAACGCAATTTTCAAGTCGGGAGACCGTCGAAGATTGTCTGCATACAGTCCATGGGGACAGAAACAAGAAGCGCTGGTCAATGAGACATATGGCTACATGCCGGTGGAGGCAATCGCCAACGACTTGTCTTGGGCGGAGGATCTCTGGAGCAGCGGTTACGCTCGGGAGGCTTTCTATCACTTTTGCTTGCTTGAGCGGTCGTTAAAATCGGATGGCGGACGCGTCTATGAGTCGATCCGAAAGAAGAGAATGCAATGTGAACAGGCGCTCGCTTTTTTTCCAAAGAGACGCTGGACTATTGAAGAAAGAGAGGACAAGGAGAAGATCGTCTTTTTCGTGAAGGTTGAGGAAAGGGGATTGGTCGAAATTGACCCCCAGAGATATGGAATACCCAAGCAGTTTGAAGCTGACTATTTGGAAGCGTTCACAGCCCTAGAAAAGAAGCGCTGGATTCGTGCGGGGGCGCTCCTGAGGCCGCTCTTGAAGAAATTGACGCCTGGCTCAGCGGCGTTTTACGAAAACTCATGGCGGCTGGCTAGGTTAGAGCGCCAACTAGATCTTGCCAGGGCCGAGGACATGGGAAAGGTCATGAAGAATGTGACGAAGCTTGAGCCTGACGTCCTATGTCGTCGACTGACTGATGAGATTCGCTCAGCAGAAAAACCTAAATACGAATTTGATGCCGAGTGGGTCACGCCTAGTAAAGAAATCGATTCTAACTACGAGAATTATTGGACCGGACGGATGTTTTCCACCCATTCACTCAGGGCTGCTGGGGAGGCAGAACCACACCGGCCGTTGCCAAGTCGCTCGAAGTTCAATTACAAAGACGCCCGAATTCGGAAGCAGACGAAGGTCTTAGAATACTTTGCGGGGCAGTTGCCGAGCTTGTCTAGAGAGACAAGCTCGCAATGGAGGCTATTAGGGAATCAATATGTTCGAGTTGGCGATTTCAAAAGAGCAGGACGGATCTTTTTGAGATTGGCAAAGCTGACAAAAGATAGTGGGGATGCCTTTAAGAGCGTCGCTTGCCAGTTACATCAACCAAAGCAGAATGATCTCGACTTCAATCCCGCTGTCTCCAGCGACATGATAAGGCAATATAGAAAGAGTTATCCCGATCAATACCTGAATTCGCTTATTTACCTGGAGGGCCAGATTGCGTTTCGAGCTAGGCGCTGGCAAAGAGCACGACTGCTCTTTGGCGAGATTCGAAAGCTGGCTGATCACCCAGCAAGACGAAGCGCCGACTTTTACTGTGGAAACTTAGACAGGCAGTTACTACGTATAAGCATCCCCAATTCGGTCAGTCATGATGGATATCTGAAGCTGAAGCTCACACGACGGAATGTTCGAGACATTCGCTTTCGTTTTTTTCAGATTAAGGATGAGTTGTCATGGGGTCAGATATATGGCCAGGATTTGGCAGGGAAGGTTAAGAAGTTCTTTGAATTGCAAAAGGCGAAGGTGCAGGACTGGAGCTTCGAGAAAGACTATTCGTTTTCGTCCGTCAAGTATGGCCATTTGCAGAAGTCCACGCTCTCTCTAAAGCTGCCAGGGGAAGGCCTTTGGATTGTTGAGATGTTATCAGGAACAATGAAAAAGCGTTTTGCCGCGATTTGCCATCGAGGTCGCGCCTTTTCGATTCAATTTCCAGGGTCGAGCATCTTGGTCTTTCATGATTCTGCAGGGCAAGCAATACCAGAATTGAACGTATTCGGACGTTTCGGCCGATTTTTGGGACAGACAGATTCAGACGGAGCGCTGGTCACGAAGTTGGAGCGAGACTATTGGCGGACCGCTCAGAATGATTCAGGCAATCTCAGTGAAGAGTCTTCTCTACACGCTGTGACCCTATATTGTGCAAAACCAGGAATGTTCTTCCAATGCTCGGTGAAGCTGGGAGTGCGTATCGCGGGGAATAGCGCAGGGAGACCCGTAGCGCGGCTCTATGTCGCGACGGACCGTCCGCTCTATCAGGCAGGAGAGACTCTTCACTTTAGGGGCGTATTGCGCATTGCCAAAGCCCTGAAAGGACGTCGCCCGAAGGGACGTTATACCGTCGCGGCGGGAGAAAGAGTTCAAGTTGTCATCAGTCACGGTGACGGCCCGGTTTTCAAGAAGACCTTGTTTACCAATGAGTTCGGTTCTTTTCACGGCTCTTTTCGATTCCCTAATGAGGCGCCACGACAGAAATATTGGATTGAGGTCCAATACGGTGAGGTTGTAGGACGGGCAGCGCTTGAGTTGCGCGATTTCAATAAAGTCAATGGCCTCATTTCATTTCAGTCAGAAGAAAGGGGATTTCGTATTTTTGCCGGGAATAGTTGGGGAGCGCCGATTCCAGGAGCGAGCATCGAGTGTTTTGTTGGGAAGAAGCCCGTTCCCTTATCATTGAATAGCGATGGATTTGCCTTCCTAGAATTGAAGTCAGGTGATCACGTCTCTATTGCACTCAAAAAGGGTAAGGAATTGCTCCTCGTTAAGTCCCAACAATTCATCCGTTTAAAAGAGAATTCGACTTCGCCTCCTCCTAAGAGTGTTTCCTCCAAAAAGTCAATCGTGTCTAAGCAAGAGAGTCGGGTAAGTAAGAGAAGGTCTAAGGCGGAGCTAAGAATTGTTGAGGATCAGACGGATCCTTTTCAATTAACACTGGCCAGAGCTTATGACCCCAAAAGTCACACGATAGCACTGAAATTGACGTCCAAGTCAAAGAAGCCATGGTCAGCTTGGATTGCTTTGGGGGATACGGCGGCCTTTGACTACAGGAGAATTCACTCTAAGGGGGAGTCGAAGCTTGTGACGCTTCCTGTAACAAGGGCTTGTGATCCTTGTGTTTATGCTCATGTGTTATTTGAGCGAGGCCAGCACGTTCAAAGGGAGCAATTGAGAATTCCGGTGAGAGCAGCGTTGTTGAAAGTGAAGGTCGAGACGGACAAGTCGGTGTACGAGCCTGGAGATACGGTCAAGTTGAACATATGGACGGCCCGCCTCTCAGGCCTTGGGATGAAGGCTGAAGCGTCCTTGGCTGTTGTGGATGAAATGATCTTTTCATTGAAGGACGACAAAACCCCGGACATCTATGATTTCTTCTATAGCGATCGAGGCACAGAGTGCCATCTTGAAAAAATTGGACGGCCTTTTTTTGCCGCGCAAGATTTTCTCCTAGAGGACCCGATTACTCTCCGGTCTGAGTATCAGGGTGTGAATGTTGAACAACAGGGGTTTCCGCTGTTTTACTCGATCTCTGATGCCTATGGAATCGGAGGCGGAGGACGTTTTAGAAGGGGAGCCTATGGTCAACGTTGGGGTAAGGGGAGCTTAGCGAATGAAGGCGGCTCGGAGGGAACAGAGGGCGCTGCGATTAACGGGCTACGGTGGCTTCGGAATCATCAAAACCCGAGCGGGTTATGGGACAACCAGCGCTTCTTTGACAATTGCAGAGATGGTGAGAAATGTCACTTCGTTGGTCCGAAGAATATGTCCGTTTTTGGGACGGGCTTGGCGGTTCGATCGTTCTTTGAGTGTGGTCACACTTCGAAGTTTGGAACCTTTAAGAAGAGTGTCTCCCTGGCCTTCAAAGCATTGATCGCCGATCAAAAAACTGACGGGTCTATCCATCTGGATAAGACTCGATTTGCCTTTCTTAATCATTGCGCGGCGACAGACGCCTTAAGCAATTGCTGTAAAGACAATCATGACGCACAGTTGAAAATGTCCGCTCAGCGAGCCCTCGATTTTATTGTGGCCAGCAAGATAAAAAACTCTGGTTGGGGTTTTGATAGAGATAGTAAACGAGCGAACATATTGATGACGGCGTGGGCTATCCATGCGCTGAAGGCTGGAAGAGAAGTCGGGCTTTCTGTTCCGGTTAGAGCCTTCGAAGACGCTCTAGCCTTTGTCGAATCAGTGACTGACAGTCGAGGTTGGACTTGGTTTGAAAAGACTGGAGAGGAAGCGCCTGATTGGTTTAAAAATAAGAGTGAATTTGTTGATTATCCTGAGTGGACGGCTATGGGACTTTTTGTGCGCTTGGCGGCAAAGCAATCTCGTCGGACACCGGCTTTCTATCGTGGTGTTCAATTGTTACGTAGGGATTACCCTCAGAAGCCACTAACATCACGGAACACGAACTTTCAGTATTTCTATTTTGCAGCGATAGTCATGTATGAAGTTGGGGGATTCACGAAACCAGAGTGGTATCGTGTCATTGCCCTGATTGAGAACGCTCAGCAGAAAGAGGATTGCGCTGATGGGAGCTGGTCTATCTCAGGGCGCTGGGGATCCTTGCTCGGCCGCCTGGGGAGCACGGCTGTCGCCACCTCGACAATTCTAACCTATTGTCGATATGAGAGAGATTATAGAGGCGACAAGTCTCATCACTTCTATGAGCCCCCGATCATACGGGTTCATTTTCCTAATACGGCCTATTGGAATCCGAGCATTCAAACGAATGACAAAGGAGTGTATCGAGGAACTTTTAAGCTTCCCGATACGATTACGTCTTTTCGATTGACCAGTCGAGGCGTGAGTAAAGACACAGATGTCGGGCAAGTTATTCGCTGGATACGAGTGCGCAAAGACTTCTTTGTGCGCCTCCAATGTCCGAAGTATGTTTATCAGGGAGATGTCTGTCAGATTCGGGGGGATCTTTTTGACTATCAGCGAGGAGGCCAGAAGATTGAAGTTGAATTGTCAGGAGGGGGCTTTCAGAATCTATCGAGTGCATTGCAAACCAGCGGTTCCATTGGGGGTGGCATGGCTCAGCCCTTTTATTGGACCCTCCAGGCGAAACATCCTGGGACGTTGAAATTAGTCTTGAGTGCTCGTTGTGGGACGCTTTCAGATGCTGTGGAATTGACAATCCCGGTGCGCATCTTTGGTGAATCCAAGCAGAGCATTGAGAAAAAAGTC